>JAHWJM010000465.1 GCA_019348435.1 Actinomycetota bacterium | reverse complement strand
TCGCCTTCTGGAACGGCCTGGAGCTCGAGGCCCAGATGGCCGACGTCTTCGAGACCATCGGCGAGGACAAGCCGGTGGTGGCCGTGGGCGAGGCGATCCCACAGGAGCGCCTGCTGAGCTTTGCCGGGAAGGTGGGGGAGGTCGATCCGCACGTGTGGTTCAGCCCCAGCCGCTGGAAGGCCGTCGCCACCGCGATCGCCCGGACCTACGCGGAGGCCGACCCCGCGGGCGCGGCGACCTACGAGGCCAACCTGGAGGCCTTCCTGACCGAGCTGGAAGAGGTCGACGCCTACGCCCGGGAGCGCTTCGCGCAGATCCCGGAGAACTCCCGGGTGCTGGTGACCTCGCACGACGCGTTCGGCTACTTCGGCGACGAGTACGACTTCGACGTCGTGGCCATCCAGGGGATCTCCACCCAGGACGAGGCGACGCCGGCGGACATCGAGCGGGTGGCCCGGGTCATCGCCGAGCGCGACATCAACGCGGTGTTCGTGGAGTCCAGCGTGCCGCGGCGCACGATCGAGTCCGTGATCGCCGCCGCGGCCCAGCAGGGCCAGTCCGTCGAGATGGGCGGCGCGCGGTTCGGCGACGCCGCCGGCGACCGGGGTACGCCCGAGGGCACCTACGTCGGTGCCCTGCGCCACAACATCGACCTGATCGCGGACGGGCTGTCGTGAGCGAGCCGACGATGCCCAGCGGTGGGGTGCCCGCCCTGGAGGTCCGCCGGCTCCCCGTGTCCTACGAGACCCAGTCGGTGCGGTGGGACGTCGACGCCACCTTTCCCTCCGGCGCCCTGTCAGCCATCGGCGGCCCCAGCGGGGCGGGTAAGTCGACGCTGCTGCGCGCCGCGCTGGGCCTCATCCCGGCGGACGCCGGGCAGGCGCTGATCCAGGGCCGCCCGGCGCGCTCGGCGCTGGATCGCGTGGCCTTCGTCCCCCAGCGCGACGCGGTGGACTGGGACTTCCCGATCACCGTGCGCGAGGTCGTGGAGATGGGGCGCTATCCGGTGCGCGGCTGGCTGCGCCGCCTCACGGGCGAGGACCGCGCCGTCGTGGACGACGCGCTGGAGCGGGTGGGCATGGCGCCCTTCGCGCGCCGGCAGATCGGGCGGCTGTCGGGCGGCCAGCGCCAGCGCGTGTTCATCGCGCGCGCCCTGGCCCGCCAGGCACCCGTGATGCTCCTCGACGAGCCCTTCGCGGGCATCGACGCGCGCACGGAGGCCGCGCTGCTGGACCTGCTGCGTGACCTGCGCGGGGAGGGCCGCTCGGTCGTGGTCGTCCATCACGACCTGGGCACGGTGCGCGCCTCGTTCGACTGGGCCCTGGTGCTCAACGTCCGCGCGGTGGCCTGCGGCCCGGTGGGAGAGGTGATCGTGCCCCAGACGCTGCGCCGCGCCTACGGGACCGAGGCGGTGGCCGACGGCGCACAGGAAGAGGAGCTGAGATGGGTCCGCTGATCGAGGCGCTGCCCTTCTCCTACACCGTCTCGGTCATCGCCCTGGGCGCCGCCGTGCTGGGCGTCACCGCCGGCGTGCTGGGCACCTTGGCCGTGCTGCGCCAGCGCACGCTGGTCGGAGACGCGCTGGCGCACGCGACCCTCCCCGGGGTCGCCGTGGCCTTCCTCGCCACCGGGGCCAAGGACGCCTCGACGCTGCTGCTCGGCGCCGGGGCCTTCGGGCTCATCGGGGCGCTGCTGGTGGTGGGGTTGGAGCGCAGCGGGCGCACACGCCCCGACGCGGCCATCGGCGTGATGCTGTCGAGCTTCTTCGCCCTGGGCATCGTCCTGCTGACCTACATCGGCAGCCTCAACCAGTCGGGCCAGGCCGGCCTGGAGAGCTACCTGTTCGGGCAGGCGGCGGGCCTGCTCGAGCGCGACGTCGTGGTCATGGCGGTGCTGGCGCTCATCGCCCTGACGCTCGTCGCGGTCGGCTTCCGCGCCCTGAAGACGACGCTGTTCGATCCGGCCTTCGCGGGCGCGGTCGGGCTGCCGGTACGGGCGCTGGAGATCGCGATGACGGCGCTGCTCGTGATCGCGATCGTCATCGGCTTGCGGACGGTCGGCGCGATCCTGATGGTCGCGATGCTCGTCGCACCGGCCGTCGCCGCGCGTCAGCTCGCGGGGCGCCTCGCGCTCGTCATCCCGCTGGCGGCTGCGATCGGCGCCGCCGTCGGCGTCAGCGGGACGCTGCTGGCATCGCGCGCGGAGGTGCCGACCGGCCCCGTGATCGTGCTCGTGGCCATCAGCTGCGTCATCGTGTGCGTGCTCGTGGCGCCGCGGCGCGGCGTGCTGTGGCGTGCGCGACGGCTC
>JAHWJM010000464.1 GCA_019348435.1 Actinomycetota bacterium | reverse complement strand
GACAAGCACCGTGGACGCGGCGGTCAGCTGCAGGTGCTCGATCAGGCGCTCGATGATGAAGTCGGCGTTGACGAAGCGCTCCTCGATACTGTCCAGCTGCCGACCCTGGACCCACGCGTACAACGCCAGCGCGACGCCGGCCAGGATCGCTGGCGTGGCGACCTTCGCTCCCAGCGACATGCCGCCGTCGGACACCTCGGTGCCGCGCGCGGTGGCGATGATGACGCCTTCTGTTCCGGGTTCGAGGTAGTTCACCTTCGCTTCTACCGTCACGGGTTGGCCTTCATCTAGGTTCGAGCACAACGCGGACCCCATCGCGCAATCCGCAAGCGTCGCGATCGCGCCACCGTGAAGGATCCCGCCGTCGTTCAGGTGCTCGTCGCGCGCCTTCATCGAGAGCCGCGCCTCGCCGTTCGACTTGTCGACCACCTCGATGTCGAGCGTTTCGCGTAGTCCCATCCTCTACGACGCCTCACCCTCGGCGGGAGCGCCCCTGCCGGTCTTGCGCTGGAGCTCGTCGATCCGCTCGGAGGCCGACGCCTTCGTCGCGGTCGGACTGACGCAGTTCTCGCTCACGTCCAGGCTGGTCTTCCTGGTGGTCGGTCCGGTGGTCGACCTGAAGTTGGTCGCGCTGCAGGCCGGCACGTTCGGGCGAGCCTTTGCACTGCGGTTCGCGCCCGCGGCCTTCGTGGTCGCGGTCCTGGTCGCCGTGGTCGTCGGGCAGGTGGTGCTGTAGTGGACGAGCGGACGCAGGGCGCGCTGCTGCTCGCCGTCGGCGGCATCACGATCCGCCTCGGCGTGACCGACGCGGCGCTGGCGTACGTCAAGCCCGGCATCCAGCCGCTGCTCGCCGTCGCGGGTGGTTTCCTGGTCGTGATCGGTCTGCTCACCGTCATCCGGGCCTTCCGCGGCAAGCCTGACGAGCTCGACCTGCACGGTCACGCCGACCACGGTCACGGGCACCAGCCCGGCCACGGGCCCGCGGTCGCCTGGCTGCTGACGCTGCCGTTGCTCGCGCTGCTGCTCATCGCGCCGCCGCCGCTGGGAGCGTTCGCCGCCAGTCGCCAAAGCGACCGCCCGCCGGCGGTCACCGGTAGCGACTTCGGCCCCTTGCCCGAGCCGGCGGCCGACGGCGCCATTCCGATGAAGGTGTCGGAGTACGTCTACCGGGCGCTGTACGACGAGCAGGAGTCGCTGAAGGGCAAGACGGTGCGGCTCACCGGGTTCGTCACCACGGCCGAGGAGCCCGGCGCTGCGTTCCAGCTGACGCGCTTCATGCTCGCGTGCTGTGCCGCTGACGGCCAGGCGGTCAACGTCGTCGTGCGGACGGACCAGCCGGCGCCCCCGGTCGACACGTGGCTGGAACTCGACGGGACGTGGGTCGAACGCGAAGGCCACGAGACCGGCGAGCTCACGCTGACGTCGCCGCTGATCCAGGCGACGTCGTTCCGCCAGATCGAACAGCCGGCCCAGCCGTACGAGTAGGCGGCCGCATGGGTGCGATGCGCGGTCAGCGCCAGGTACCTGAGGGGCTGGATTACCGCGCCGACTTCATCTCGGTGGACGAGGAGGCAAAGCTGCTCGCCGAGGTCGAGGCGTTGCCGTACCGCACGGTGGAACTGCGCGGTCAGGTCGCGCGGCGGACCGTCCACCTGTTCGGCTACACCTACGACTTCGACACGCGCACGGTGCGGCCGGCCGAGCCCTTGCCGGAGTGGCTGCTGCCGTTGCGCGACCGCTGCGGCGAGTTCGCCGCGGTGTCTGCGACGGACTTCGTCCACGCGCTGGTCAACCGGTACCCGCCCGGCGCGCCGATCGGATGGCACCGCGACGCACCGCCGTTCGGACCGACCGTCGCGGGTGTCTCACTGGGCGCCGATTGCGAGATGCGGTTCCAGCGCACGCTCGGCGGCACGCGCTACGTGCATCAGCAGCCGCTGGAGCGCCGTTCCGGCTACGTACTGTCGGGGCTCGCGCGGTCTGCGTGGCAGCACCACATCCCGGGCGTGTCGTCGCTGCGGTACTCGATCACGTTCCGGACCCTGAAGGCGTCCAGCCGCTGGGTCGAGGAAGCGTCGTGAGCCGGCGTCGGGCGGCGCGGACGTTTCCGATCGACGCCGGCATCCTGACGTTGCGGCGCGATAGCGATGCTGCGGCGGCGTGGCTGGTCGAGGTGCACGGCACGAGGCAGTCGTTTGTCGATCTGGAGGACCCCACGCGGCTGGTCTTCGGCTACATCCGCAGGATCGGCCACGTCGTCGACTGCTTCGCGCCCGCGTGCGTCCCGGTCAACGCCGTGCACCTCGGCGGGGGCG
>JAHWJM010000463.1 GCA_019348435.1 Actinomycetota bacterium | reverse complement strand
TGTTATGGCGCAGCATGACCCAATGGCTCGGCGGCGTCGGCATCGTCGTGCTCGTCATCGCGATCGCGCCCGCTACGGGCCTGGCGAGCCAGCGCGTCTTCTATGCCGAGATGACCGGCGTCACGCACGACCGGCTCACGCCGCGCATCGCGGAGACGGCGAAGATCATCTGGACGATCTACCTGACGCTGACCTCGCTGGCGTTCGCCGCCTACTGGATCGCCGGGATGACGCCCTGGGATGCTGTCAACCACAGCTTCACCACGATCGCGACGGCTGGTTTCTCCACCCGGAACGAATCGATCGCGGGCTTCGACTCGCTCGCGATCGAACTCGTGGCGATCACGTTCATGGTCGCTGCCGGTGTCAACTTCGCGTTCTACTGGCGCGCGATGCGAGGCGGTTCAAGCCTGTGGCCGCAGGCGGCCGAGCTGCGGGCGTACCTGCTGATCCTCGTGGGCGCCGTCGCCACCGTCACGGCGACGCTGCTGCTGGCTGACGACTACCTCGGCATCGGCGAGTCGCTGCGCGCCTCGGCGTTCACCGTCGTGAGCATCGTGACGACCACGGGCTACACGACCGTCGATTTCGACACGTGGCCGGACTTCGCCCGCATCGCGCTGCTCGTGCTGATGTTCGTCGGCGGATGCGCCGGCTCGACGGCGGGCGGCATGAAGGTCATACGCGTCATGCTGCTCGGCAAGGCCGCCGCGCAGGAACTCCAGCGCCAGCTTCAGCCGAAAGCCGTTCAGGTTCTGCGCAGCCGCGGCCGCGTGTTCTCGGAGGAGGTCCGCCGCGGCGTCCTGGCGTTCTTCACCCTCTATCTGATGGTGTTCGCCACCGGCGTGCTGGTCATGGCGGCATGGGGGCTGGATCCCATGACGGCCGTCGCCAGCGCCGCCGCGACGCTCAACATCATCGGGCCTGGACTGGGCGATGTCGGGGCCTCCGAGAATTTCACGGCGGTACCAGAAGGCGGCCGCTGGGTCCTCAGCGCCCTCATGCTGATCGGCCGCCTCGAGGTCTTCACCGTCCTCGTCTTGCTCACACCGGCGTTCTGGCGCCGCAGCATCGCCTGAGGGGCGACCGGCATCGCGGTGACGCGTCAGCGATCGGCCGGCTCGCACTCGATGATGACGCGGCACGGGCGATCGGCGAGCACGGTCCTGGCGGTCTTGCCGAACAGCGTCGTGCCAGTCCGCGGTGGCAACGGCATGACGATCGCGACCGCCTGCAGCTCGCGCGCCGCCTCGACGATCAACCGGCCGCTCTGACCCGGCCGCACGCGCTCCACGTGACCGCTCACCGAGAGCCCGGCCTGCAGCCGAGCCTGCTCGATGACCGCACGTGCAGCGAGCTCCTCCTCGGGTAGCTCGGCGGTGATCGGCAAGGCCTGCGGGACCGTGATCGTCACGAGCACGTGAATGGCGCGCTGGCGACGTGCCGCGAGCTTCGAAGCGGTCGCGATCGTCTGCGGCGTGAAACCGCGCACGTCGAACGCGACCAACACGGACTGGTACTCGCCCGCGTGCTGGGTCACCGGCTTCCCGATCGCAACCTCCGCCGTCGTCCTCACCTCAGGGTCCTCGCGTCGGCGATACAGGATGTATGCAACGACCCCAAGCGCGAGCAGGACGGCGCCGACGATCGCCAAATCGACGTTCAGGACCGTCACGACGACGAACGATATCCCCGCGCGGCGCTTCACTCGGCTGACGTGTGGGTGATCGCGCCCGACAGCCCGCACCGGTGGGTGGTACTGGAGCCCGAGACGGAGGTCGAGCTGACGGTGCAGCCGGCGCTGCGCTTCGAGGAGGTGCTCGAGCGCGCGTTCGAGCTCGTCGATCGCGGCGCGTTCGTTCCGGAGGGGGTCGTCGACCCGGAGCCGGTCGAGGCGTCCGTCGCCGAGTACCGCCTGGTCGCGCCATGAGCGTCGCGTCGCCGGAGTCAGCTGTGCTTGAGGTCGTTGCGCACGAGCGGCATGACGACGACGGACAGCCCGGCGTCGCTGCGCGAACACCCGTTCCGTCCGACCAGCCGCGCAAAGTCTTCACAGGCCTGTGACACAGCGGTGTTGAGACGTCGCAGGGACCCGTCCTAGCCTGCCGTTTCCGTCCGATCCAGCACGTACCGTCCGCTGTTCGTCCCAGCGCAGAAAGGCTTCTGAGTACCCATGGCTCTCACCGACAGCGAGAAGGCCGCCAAGGCCCGCAACGACGCTCTGCAGGGCGCGCTCACGCAGATCGAGCGCGAGTTCGGCAAGGGAACGATCATGCGGATGGGCGACGAGGGCGCGCAGGTGAAGGTCAATGCGATCCC
>JAHWJM010000462.1 GCA_019348435.1 Actinomycetota bacterium | reverse complement strand
TGGCAGACAGCGAGCTCGCCGCGACCGAGCACGAGGCGCCGGACCCTGGAGTCGGGCTGCTCGGCCTCGGTCCCGCCGTCGCCCGCATGACGCTGTCCGCGAGCGCGCGCGCGGCGCTGTGGTCGGCGGGCGTCGGCCTCTCGACGACGCGGCGCGGCGTCCAGGCGCTGCGCCAGGGGGAGTCGCTGCCCGACGTGCTCTCCGGCGTCCAGCGCGACGCCGTGCGCAGTGCGCGCGCGCTGCTCGGCATCGACGCGCTCGAGGCGATGCTCGACGAGCACGATCGCCGTCCCCCACTCCTCGTTGAGCCTGCGCAGCAGCCAGACGAGCTCGTCACCGGCCACCGGGTCGAGCTGCGACGTCGGCTCGTCGAGCAACAGGATCCGCGGGCGCCCCGCCAGCGCGGCGCCGAGGGCGACACGCTGCAGCTCTCCGCCGGAGAGCTCGTGCGTCGAGCGATCGAGCAGCTCGGCGATCCCCAGCGCCAGCGCCGCCTCCTCCACCCCGCGCGCGACCGCGGCCGCGCCGTGTCCCCGGTTCTCCAGGGGCAGCGCGAGCTCGGCGCGCACGCTCGACAGGACGACCTGCGTCTCGGGATCCTGAAAGAGCGTGCCGGCGACCGCCGACAGCGCCGCCGGGCCATGCTCGCGCGTGTCCAGCCCGCCGGTCAGCACCCGGCCCGAGAACTCGCCGCCGTGAAAGTGCGGCACGAGGCCGGATGCCGCGCGCAGGAACGTCGACTTGCCGGACGCCGACAGACCCGCTGCCACGACGAACTCGCCGGGCGCGATGTCGACGGACACGTCGCGCAGCGCGGGCTGCTCGGCGTGCGGGTAGCGGTAGCCGACCGCCTCGAAGCGCAGCACGCCGCCGCTCATCGCAGCACCCCGCGGCGGTCGGCGAACGGCGCCAGCGCGACGAGCACGACGGCCGCGCACAGCACCCACTCCCCCGCCCCGACCGGCGCGACGGTCTGCGGATAGGCGTCGAAGGACGCGACGCCGAGCACACGGGCGCCGACGGCGAGCAGGACCAGCCCGGCGGCCGCCGCGGCCACCGAGCAGTCGTGGCGCGACCACGGCGCGCGAAGGCGTTGCGGCCGGACGCGCGCCGCCGGGCTCGCGTAGCCGCGCACCTCGAGCGTGGCGGCGACATCCAGCGCGCGGTCGAGTGCGCCGGTGGCGACGGCTCGTACGATCTGCAGGCGCTCGAGCGCCCCGATCCCGCCGGCCGCGCGCCCTGCATCGGGGCGGCAGCGGCGCGCATCGGAGAGGCACCGGGCGTCACGGCCGAGGACCGGCACGAGGCGCACGGCGAGCGCGGCGGTCAGCGCCGCCCGTGCCGAGATGCCGCGAAAGCCCCGCAACAGCTCGTCGGCGTCGACCGTCGCCGCGAGCAGCGCAGCGCCGGCGAGCACGACGAGCAGCGCGCGAAGGCCGAGGATCGCGCCGAACACGAGGCTCTGCTGCGTGACGTCCAGGCGTCCGAGCGGCCCGAGGTCTCCGAGGCGCAGGACGACGTCGAGCCCCTCGCGCGCGACGAGCGGGTTGACGAGCGCGATCATGAGCGCGAACGGCACGCCGTAGATGCAGGCGAGCAGGAGCCGGCGCCCGACGCCCGCGAGCACGCCGGCGGCGAGAATCGAAACGCCGATCGCCGCGAGCACGAGCGGGTGCTCGAACGCCAGTGCGGCGGCCACGAGCGCGCAGGCATAGCAGGCGGCGACCGGTGCGCGTGCCGCGTGCAGCGGGCTCACTCCATGCTGGCGGGCGCGCTCGAGCATCAGCCGTCGCCCGCCGCCAGCGGCACGCGCAGCGGGACCCCGCGCGTCACGGCGAGCGCGAAGTGGTTGCGCAGGACGGGCTCATCGAACGCGCGCGCCGCCGCGGCGACCCCCTGCGCATCGGTGCCGGTGACAAACCAGACGGGCGGGCGGCCGGGCTGGCGCGTCGCCGCGACGAGCCCGGAGGCGCCGCCGAGTCGCCTAGTGACCGTGCCGCGCGCGGCGAGCAGCGCCCGCCGTGCGCCACCGTCAGCGCGGCCGGTACGAGCATCAGAGCGATGACTGTCATGGCGACCGGCGCGTCGGCCGGTTGGACGAAGGCGGCACCAAATAGCAGCGGCAACGGAATGAAGACGGCAAGGCGGGGGCGTCTGTTGGCGACAGCCAACGCCGCCGCACCGTTCGCGAACACCGCTGTGATCACGACGAGGATGAACCGCCAACCCGGGTCGAACGGCACAGGAGGGGTGGAGATGCCACCGGCACGAATGGCCTCGACGACAAGGCCGAAGAGATTCGCGGTGCCGCCCTCGGCGTCGGGCATCA
>JAHWJM010000461.1 GCA_019348435.1 Actinomycetota bacterium | reverse complement strand
GATCACCGGCGCTGTCCCCGAGCTGCTCGGCGATGGCAGCGCCGGCATTCTCGTGCCGCCGCGCAGTCCGCGCGCCATCGCGCAGGCCCTGACGGCGCTGATCGACGATCCGGGGCGCCGCGTGGCGCTTGGCGAGGCGGGGCGCGCGCGCGCCCAGGAGCACTACGACGCGCGCCGTCAGACGGCGCGCCTCGTCGAGCTCATGCGCGACGCCTGCGCCTCTTGGACCGCGGCCGGTCGGCCTGGTAGGCGAAGCTCTCGCGGCCGCGCGAGCTGCGCATCGCCACCCGGTTGAGCACCACGCCCAGCACCTGGGTTCCGGTCAGCGCGAGCTCCGCGAGCGCGCTGTCGATCTCGTCGGGCTTGCGCTCGACGTAATCGGCGACGAGCACGACGCAGTCGGCCGCCGCGGCGATCGACGTCGTCTCGGCGGTGAACATCGGCGGCGTATCGATGATGACGGTGCGGTCCTGCAGCACGGCCAGCAGCCGCGGCAGGGCCTCCTGCGTGATCTCGGCGGGATGGCGCGACGGGCTGCCGGCGGTGACGACGTCGAGCGAGCGGTGCTCGGTGGGCTTGCGCAGCGTGGCGACCGGCTCGCCGTCGCAGATCTCGGCGACGCCGGGCTCGAGGTCGAGCCCGAGCAGCCGGTGCACGCTCGGCCGTCGCATGTCGCAGTCGACGACGGTCACATCCCGGCCGAGCACTGCCAGCGCGCAGGCAAGGTTCGTCACGACCGTCGAGACGCCCTCGCCCTTGCCCCACGACGTGATCGCGATCGAGACGCTGAGGTCGCGCCCACCGGCGAGGGCGCGCATCGTGAGCTTCGCCTCGAGGTTGCGAAAGGCCTCGATGACCTCCGGCGACCCGCTCCCGTTGAGCTGGGCGGACGACGCCTTGGACATGCGCCTGCGTGCGCGCGGGATCTCGCCGAGCACCTCGTGCCCGTACTGCTCGCGAAACTCGTCGGCGCGCGGAAGCCGCGGGCGCAGGCGATGCGCCGCGGCGGCGCCAAGCACCGCGACGATCAGCCCGAGGACGAACGTGCCGCCGAGGACGGCGGGCGCCCGCTGCGCCCGCACCGATGTCGCCGGGCCGGGCGGGGTGACCACCGCGATGTCGAAGCGCAGCGACCCCGGCCGCGTGTCCAGCCTGCTGACGGCGGTCTGCGCGAGGCTCCGTGCGGCCTCCCTGCTCGAGCTCTCGACCGCGAAGTTGATGATCGCCGTGCCCGGCTCGTTGCTGGCGATGATGCGCAACGGCGCCGTGCGGAAGCGCGGCTCGGCGAGCTGGCGGATGCCGTCGGCGAACACCGGCGAGCGCACGCGCGCGAGCGTCGGCGGGATCGTGAGCTGGATCGCCTGCTGGGCTTCGAAGCCGAGGTTGTCGTTGGCGGGCTCGATCGACAGCACGGCGCTGGAGCGGAAGCGCTCTTCACGCAGCAGCAGCGACGCCACGCCAAGCCCGAAGATCAGGACGAAGGCGGCCAGCGCGGGCGCCCAGAAGCGCCGCAGCGCGGCACCGAGATCGCTGATCGTCACGCACGTATCGTGACAGAGGGTGTGGTGCCGGCGGCTCGGAGCCCCAGCCGCTCGTACACCGCCAGCGTCTCGCGCGCCATCCGCTCGACGCTGAACAGCGCGGCCGCCCGAGCACGTCCCCGGCCGGCCAGCGCGGCTCGCTCGCGCGGATCCGCGGCCAGCCGCGCGAGCGCCGCGCCCAGCGCGCGGGGATCGTCGCGCGCGACGAGGACTCCGGCATCGCCGATCACGTCGCGCAGCCCGTCGACGTCCGCGGCGACGACCGGGACGCCGGCGTGCAGGGCCTCGATCGGCACGAGCGCGAGCCCCTCGAAGCGCGACGGCGCGGCGAGCACGTCGAACGCGCACAGCAGCGAGGCGGCGTCAGCGCGGCCGCCGAGCAGGCGCACGCCGTGTTCCCGCGCGAGCGGCTCGAGTCGCTCGCGCTCGGGGCCTTCGCCGACGATCGCCACGACCGCGTCCGGGCAGCGCTCGCGCAGCGTCGCCGCGGCCTGGCAGAGCACGTCCCAGCCCTTCTGCGGCGACAGCCGCCCGATCCCGCCGACCAGCAGCGCGCCCTCGTCGACGCCGAGCGCGGCCCGGGCGCCGCGCGCCGGGCGCGGTACCGGCAGCCCGTTGCGCACGACGGTGGAGGAGACCCCGAGACCGGCAAGATGCTCGCCGATCGCATCGGACACGGCGATCACCGCGCCCGCGCGGCGCAGGGCCCAGCCGCTCAGCGCCTCGTGGCGCCCAGCGCGGCCCTCGAGCGCGAGGTGGACGGTCACGGCAAGCGGGCGGCGCAGCGCCCACGCGGCGAG
>JAHWJM010000460.1 GCA_019348435.1 Actinomycetota bacterium | reverse complement strand
GGATCTCCAGGACGCCGTCGACCATCTGCGTGCCGACGCGGCCGGCGAAGGGCCGGGCGGCCGACGCCAACAGCAGCGACAGCAGGCCCAGCGACGACGTCGGGGCCGCCCACAGGTAGGTGAGGTAAGCGACGGGCCGACGCGGTGTCGCGGGTTTGACGCGCGTCGCCGGGCGGCGTGGCGGTTGCGGGGCGGGGATGGTACCTTCGAGGCGCACGCTGGTTTGGTCCGTTGGTTTCAGCCGCCAACCGGCGTCAGCAGCAGTAGCAGATCCTACGCACGACGCCGCGGCACCGAAGCGCCAAAGATGTACTCATGGCGGCCCCGCACCCCTATGACGACGACGTTTTCCTCCCGCCGTCGGACGACGCCCCGCCCGCGCCGGGTGTACTCTCGACGCCGCGGCCGCGCGTGGCGTCGAGCCCGCCCGCGGAGGCCGGCCGCGGCGCTCCGCGACGTCAGCGGTGCCCTGAGCTCGCGATGCGGATCGCCTACCTCATCCTCGCGCACCAGCTGCCGGAGCAGCTCGTCCGCCTCGTGCGGCGGCTGAACACGCCGACCGCGCTGTTCTTGATCCACGTCAACCGCCGCTCCGACGACGCGGTCTATGACGCGGCGCGGGCGGGGCTCGCAGAGCTCGAGAACGTCGTGTTTCTGCGGCGACACAAGCTGTACTGGGGCGGCTTTGGGCACGTTCGCGCGACGCTCGAGGGGCTGGACGAGCTGCACCGGCGCTCGCTGGAGTTCGACTACGTCGCGCTGCTGACGGGTCAGGACTATCCGATCAAGCCGGTCTCGACGATCGAGCGGACCCTCGCCGGGAGCGGCGGAAGGTCGTTCATGGCCTACGACCGGCTGCCGGGTGGTCTGGCGGACGGGATCGAGCGCATCACCTACTGGCACTCGCGTCGGATCGGCGTGCCGCGCGGCTGGCATCTCAAACTGCCGATCCGGCGGCGGTTCCCGCACGGGTTCGTGCCCTATGGCGGCTCGTCGTACTGGTGGCTGTCTCGCGAGGCGGCCGAGTACGTCCGGCGCTTCGTCGCCGAGCACCCCGCGTACCACCGGTTCTTCAAGCACGTCGACGTCCCCGACGAGAGCTTCTTCCATACGATCCTGCTGAACTCGCCGCTGCGCGACCGCATCGTCAACGACGAGCTTCGACACGTCGACTGGACGCGCGATCCGCTTCCCGCGATCTTCGGAGCGGCCGACCTCGAGACGCTCCGGCGCTCCCCCAAGCTGCTGGCGAGGAAGTTCGACGCTTCGGCGGACGCCGAGATCCTGGACCTGATCGATCGAGAGCTTCTGGTCGAAGGAGGCCTCTCGCCGCCGATGGCGGATCGGCGCGAGGAGTAGCCGACCGAACCGCGGCGGCTGCGCGGGATGGCTGCGGGCGCTATCTGAACGCGTAGCGGAAGCGGGTCCCGTCGCAGAACCGGGCGAGTTGCGCGTTCAGCTCCGCTTGGTGCGAGCGGTTCTCGCGCCGTGGGACGTACGTGAAGTGAGCGCGCCACCCGACCGGAGCCGTTCCGCGCGTGAGGCCGCGCCCGCCGCGCCCGCGGCCGACCGCGGGTGGATACTGGGCGGGTTCGCGACCCGCCGCGGGCAGGACGTTCTTCAGCAGCTTGTAGCGCCGCCGTTCGCTTCCCCTGCGATTGAGGACCAGAACGCGCGGCCACCCCTTGCGCAGGCGGCTTGTGGAACCTGCCCCCCTCGCCTAAGGTTCTTCACCCCGGCGGTGCCCGCTGGCTCGAGGCCTGCGCCGTAGCGGCGGGTGGAGAGCTTGGCCATCATGCACTGCAGGGCCATGGCGTCGAGCAGCTCGGTGGAGGCGAATAGCTCATAGGCCGGCATGGCAACCTCGGTGGCCTATCGGCGCTGCGCACCCGAGGCCGGCGAACGGCCACACGGCGACCTCCGAGGGTCACGAGCCTGCCTCGCTGCCGTGGCGCACCGCCGAGTGGTCGGCATCGTGTGCGCCCTTGGGCCCGCACAGTGCAGTGACTGTCTTGCATCATCACCTGCATGACCTGCAGCCCGGCCCCGACGGCGAGGACCAGGAGGCCCTCCCTCACGGTCTCGGCCAGGTCGCCCGTGGCCACGGTCACGGCGTCGGGCAGATCGAGCTCGTCGGTCGCAGCGGATGTGGCCTTGGTCTGGTAGTCCTTCTTCACGGTGGTCCCCTTGCTGGTCGAGTGACTTGGCGTTGCCCGACACCTACCATCCGGCAGGGCTCAGGCGCGGGACCGCCACCTCAAACTTCTACGACCGGCGGGACATCCTCCACCCGATTAACCGGACCCCTTGCCCGAATTGCGGCTCAACCAGTCTCAAGTTCTT
>JAHWJM010000045.1 GCA_019348435.1 Actinomycetota bacterium | reverse complement strand
TTCGATCGCAAGAGCCGCCGGTGCGCGGCGTATGTCTCGAAGCACGCCGTACTTGCGTAACAGGTAGCCTCGGCTGAAGCCGACGAGGTTCGCCTTCGCCAGCGAGCCGTAGCCGAGCGTTCCGGAGCTCGCGTGCAGGGCTCGCGCGCGTGGAGCGAGCGCAGATGTGGCCCCGATGGCCCGCAGACGGATAGCGAGATCGACGTCCTCGCAGTACGCGAAGAAGCCCTCGTCGAAGCCGCCGACATCGAGAAAGGCCGGCAGCCGATACGCGGCCGCGCCGCCCGAAGGGCCGAACGGCGGCGGCACCGGGCCGTCCAGGCGGGCGACAGGCTGGTTGTGCAGGTAGTCGCTGGCCAACAGCGTCCGGTCGAGCTCAACACCTGCCGTTTCGATCAAGCCGGGCGCCTGCCGCTGTAGGAGGACCCCCGCGACCATGTCGGCCCCGCCTGCGATCGGCGCGACGAGTGCGTCCAGAAAGCCGGGCAGAGGCTCGATGTCGTCGTTGAGCACGACGAGAACCTCGCTCGTGGCCATGCGGGCGACGCGGTTGACGGCCTTGCCGAAGCCGACGTTCTGGCCCATCCCGACGACCTCCGCGGTGGTCTCGCGGAGTACTCGTCGGGTGCTGGCCGGAAGCCCGTTGTCGGCGACGATCACGCGCAGAGACGGGTGGGCGAGTGTCAGCGAGCGAACAAGCTCCGACATGGTGGCACCGCCGGCGAGCGATGGGATGACTGCCGTCACCGAGAGCTCGGACTGCGATCGGCCGCGGTGGTCGTCGGGCATCGGCGTCGCGCGCTCGGGCTGCTCTATCCGCGCAGGCACCCAGCGTCTCAGTACGCGCCCCGCCCGCCGACGACGACCCCGAACGTCAGCGCAAGAAGCCGAATGTCGCGGCCGACCGAGTGGTTCTCGATGTACTCGCGTTCGACGGCGAGCCGCTCCTCGAAGGTCAGCTGGCCGCGGCCGAAGACCTGCATCGGACCCGTCACGCCGGGCTTGACGTCGAGGCGGAAGCGCTGGTCGGAGCGGTAGAGCTCGACGAGCTCGACCTGCTCCGGGCGTGGGCCGACGAGGCTCATCTCACCTCGCAGCACGTTGACGAGCTGCGGCAGTTCGTCGAGGCTCGACCGGCGGAGGAATCGGCCGACGCGCGTGACGCGCGGATCGGATTGCAGCTTGAAAGCCGGCTCGGGCAGTTGGTCGAGGGAGACGAACTCGGCGAGCCGGGCTTCGGCGTCGCAGACCATCGTGCGGAACTTGTAGATCGTGAAGGGACGCCCATGCCGTCCGGCTCGTCGCTGCGAGAAGATCACGGGACCCTTGCTGTCGAGCCGTACCGCGATCGCGATGACCGCGGCGACCGGAAGCAGCAGGATCCCGGCGACCAGCGCAACCCCGACGTCCAGGGCCCGCTTCAGGATGAGCGTCGAACGTGAGGCGCTCCAGGTGTTGTACTCGACGACGGGAAGGTCGGCAACGTATCTCAGCTCGACGGCCGTACCGAACATCCCGCGCACGGGCGGGATCACGCTCAGCTTGATCTCGAGCTCGCGACAGACCTTGACGAACGTGGCGAGCACGTCCTCGTTGAGGGACTGCGAGGCGAGGATGACCCGATCGACGTCACCCAGCCGTGTCGCGACCGATCCGTTCGCTCGCGCGGCATCCGCGAGCAGGACGCCGACGACGGAGACGTGCGTGTCCGGAAACAGCTCGAGCTTGCGTCGCGCCGCTTGCGCGAGCGATCCGTCGCCGATAATCATCGCTCGCTCAGGCGGGGTGACACGGCGCCAGAGGCAGCGAGCGAGCGCGCGCAGAAGGAATGCGGACACGATCGCGACGACGAACGCGCCGACGAAGACGCGGTTGAACGCCGCAGCCGACGTCACGATCATGACGAGACCCAGCGTCAGGGTTCCGGTCACCGCCCACGTGAGCAGTTGCGGGAACTCGTCGACGGTCAGGTGTCGGAGCGTGCGGTGGTCGCGATCGTAGAGACCTTGCAACTTGGCGAAGAGCACCCAGAGCGGGACGCACGCCAGCGCCGCAAGCGTTGCTCCTCGTTCACCGGATAGCTGCGCGACCGCGACGCACACGAGCAGTGCCGACAGCACGTCCGCCGCGACCAGCAGTCGGCGGCGATAGGACGCGCGCGTCCGGACCTGGAGCCGGGCGCGGTCCGAGCGCGGGCGCAGGCGAGGACTCACTGCCCGTTGGACGCCATGCACCAGTTCGGGCCGCTGGGGGCCGCAGCGCTCGCTCGCAGCCGCCATCCTCGCTCTCCGTGCGTTCGGATCCGTCTTGCCGGTCACCAAGCCCTCTCGTGGCGCCGCCCCTGCGCGGCGAACTCCACACTACTATACGGCGTATTGAGGTCTAGAAAAGTTTCGAATGGCGCGGCTCGGAGCTGGCGCCTCGCAACTTCAGGCGCGTTCCGCGGGTAGGCGGCGCGCACCGGAGATTCGGCGCGCCGTCTGATATCGCCTTCCGGCGCGGCTCAGGATGCGGGTTGGCCCCGCGGCTGCGAGCATCCGTTGGCGCCTCGCATGGGAAAGACAAACTCCGCGCGTCTCACTACGACGGTCCGGCCCTCGAGTGGGTGGGTCGCGCTGCGTCCTCGCGAGCTCTGGGACTACCGCGAGCTCTTCTACTTCCTGACGTGGCGGGACATCAAGGTCCGGTACAAGCAGACCGCGCTCGGCGCGGCGTGGGCGGTGCTGCAGCCGTTCTTGACGATGGTCGTCTTCAGTCTCTTCTTCGGCAGCCTGGCCGGCATCCCCTCTGGCGGTACGCCCTATCCCGTCTTCGCGTTTGCCGCGCTGGTGCCGTGGACGTTCTTCGCCACCGCGGTGGCGCTCGCGAGCAACAGCCTCGTCGAGCAGGAGCGGATCCTCGCCAAGGTCTACTTCCCGCGCCTGATCGTGCCGGCGGCGGCGGTGCTGGCGTCGCTTGTGGACCTCGCGATCGCCTTCGTCGTCCTGCTGATCATGATCCTCGTCTACGGGATCGTCCCGTCCGCCGCGATCGTGACGCTGCCGTTCTTCGTCATGCTCGCCGCCCTCGCGGCGCTCGCGGTGGGGCTATGGCTATCGGCATTGAACGTCCTGTACCGGGACGTGCGCTACGTGATCCCGTTCCTCGTGCAGTTGTGGCTCTTCATCTCGCCGGTCGCCTATCCGTCGAGCCTCGTGCCGCAGCCCTGGGACGCCGTCTATGGCCTCAATCCGATGGCAGGCGTGATCGAAGGCTTCCGCTGGGCACTGCTCGGCGAGGCGGAACCTCCCGGACCGATGCTCGCGGTGTCGGTGGCGGCTACTGCGGCGCTGCTCGTGGGGGGGCTCTTATACTTCCGGCGCATGGAACGGTCGTTCGCGGACGTCGTGTGAGCGATGGCCGCTGTCGCAGTCCGCGCGGTCGAACTCGGCAAGACCTATCGCATCGGGGAGCGCCAGTCCTATCAGACGGCCCGCGACGCCATCGCCGCGGCGGCCCGGCGTCGCCTGCGTCGTCCAAACGAACGCCGGCATGCTGGGCCGCCCGGCCGGTCTGCTGTTGACCATGAGTGGATATGGGCGCTCGAGGACGTCTCCTTCGAACTCGACGAGGGAGAGGTGCTGGGCATCATCGGGCGCAACGGAGCGGGCAAGAGCACGCTCCTGAAGATACTCGCGCGCATCACCGAGCCAACGAAGGGACACGCGGTCATCACAGGCCGCATCGGCGCCCTGCTGGAGGTCGGAACCGGGTTTCACCCCGAGCTGACGGGTCGGGAGAACATAACGCTGAACGGTGCGATCCTCGGAATGCGCCGGGCGGAGATTGACAGGAAGTTTGACGACATCGTCACCTTCGCGGGCGTCGAGCGCTTCATCGACACCCCGGTGAAGCGCTACTCGACGGGGATGCACGCCCGGCTCGCGTTCGCGGTCGCTGCGCACCTCGAGCCGGAGATCCTCATCGTCGACGAGGTGCTTGCCGTGGGCGACGCGGCGTTTCAGAAGCGGTGCATGGGCAAGATGGGCGAAGCCGCGAGGAGCGGGCGCACGGTTCTGTTCGTCAGTCACAACCTCGCGGCGATCGAGAGCCTCTGCGGTCGCGCGATCTGGCTTGACGGCGGGCGCTCTGTTGCCGACGGCTCGTCCTCCGATGTGGTCTCGCGCTACCTGTCGAGTTCGCTCTCGGTGCTCAGCGATCACCTCTGGCCTGACCCTGACCTTGCTCCGGGCAACGAACGCGTGCGCATACGCCGGGCGCAGGTGCGGCCCGAGGGGGGCAATCCCGACGATGAGATCTCGGTGACGACACCGTTTGTGATCGAGTTCGAGTATTGGAACATGCGTGCGGGCGCCCACCTCAACCTGAGCCTTCACGTCTACAACGAGCAGGGGGTCGTCGTGTTCAACGCCGTCCCCACCGAAGAGGGCGCCTGGCAGGGCCGGCCATTTCCGCGCGGCCTGTTTCGTGATACCTGCCATGTGCCGGCAGACCTGCTGAACGACGGATTGCACAGAATAGAGCTCTTGGTCGTCGAGGACCTCAGCCGCGTCATTCACCGAATGGAGGACGTGCTGGTGTTCGAGGTGCGCGACGCCGACGACAATCGGGACGGCTGGTACGAGCGGCGCCCCGGAACGGTCCGCCCGCGCTTGGCGTGGGAGACCGAGCACCTGCTGCCCGTCGATTCCGGAGGACACGGCGATGGCTAGCGCTCAAGCGATCGGGCGCGGGTACTCCCACCCCGGCTACGCCGAGTCCCTCGCCGAGTTCGGCGTTCCCCGCGCATTGCCGCGCTGCGGTGGGTGGGTCCTGGACCGGCCGATCGCCGGAACCTCAGCTCGTGATCTGGCCGGGCCCTATCCGCTCTTCGCTTGCCCGAACTGGCCGTGTCTGTCGGACGACCTCGACGAGTTCGGCGACACGAGGGTGAGCGTGGTGTTGGTCGTCGACCCCCTCGCAGACGTCGAGGCGTCCGAGCTGAAACGGGCGTTTCCCGATCTCATGCAGCCGCTCAAGAACCATTTCGTCCGCGACCTCGACAAGCCGGGCGGAACGACGGCGCATCATCGCCGCGACGTCCGCCGGGCGGCGCGCACGGTGGAGGTCGAGATCTGCGCCGAACCGATCGAGCGCTTGGACGACTGGGTTCGTCTCTACGCCGAGCTCGTCGCGCGACACCGCCTGGTCGGCGTGACCGCGTTCTCGCGAGCGTCCTTCCGGCGGCAGCTCGCCCTCCCCGGGCTGATCGCCCTGCGGGCCGAACGACACGGTCGAACCGTGGCGATGACGCTGTGGCTCGAGGACGGCGAGCATGCGCACTACCACTTGGCGGCCTCTTCACCCGAGGGCTACCAGGTCGGCGCGAACTACGCGCTGGTCGCGACGGCGCTGGAGCACCTGCGCAGGCGCGATGTGCGCTTGGTGAACCTGGGAGGGGTGCCCACGTCGCGATCGCGCGACGACGGACTCGCGTACTTCAAGCGCGGCTGGGCAAACGGCGAGCGGCCCGCTCACCTCTGCGGGCGGATCCTGGACCGCGGGACGTACCGACGGCTTGCCGGCCGCGGTACAGCGCAGGGCTGGTTTCCGGCGTATCGAGCCACCGAGCGTGACCTCACGCCGGCACCGCCAGGCAATCACGAGGCGGGGCGGTCGGGATGATCGAGGAAGGCGCCTGCGAGAAGCTCCCGCGCGACGAGGAGGACTTTGCGATCCTCGGCGCGACGCCTGCCTTCGCGGAGCCCCTCCACGTAGGCAGGCCGAACATAGGAGACCGCGAGCGGCTGATGGAGCGCATCGGGGGCATCCTCGATCGCCGCCGGCTGACGAACGACGGTCCCCTCGTGCGAGAGTTCGAGCAGCGCGTCGCTGATTTCGTCGGGGTGCGGCACTGCGTTGCCACGTGCAACGGGACGCTGGCCCTTCAGATCGCCACTCGCGCGGCGGGGCTGTCGGGCGAGGCGATCGTCTCCCCGCTCACCTTTGTGGCAACGGTGCACGCGCTTCAGTGGCACGCCGTCACGCCGGTGTTCTGCGACGTCGGACGCCAAACGCACAACCTCGACCCGGCGAGCGTCGAGGAAGTGATCACCGCTAGGACGAGCGCGATCGTCGGGGTGCACCTCTGGGGAAGGCCCTGCGCGATCGACGAGTTGACGGCGATCGCGGACCGTCACGGTCTTGCGCTCCTCTTCGACGCATCGCACGCCTTTGGCTGCTCGTATCGCGGCCGCATGGTCGGCAGCTTTGGCCAGGCTGAGGTGCTGAGCTTCCATGCGACGAAGTTCATCAACAGTTTCGAGGGCGGCGCGATCGTCACGGATGACGACGCGTTCGCGGAGAAGGCCAGGATGATGCGCAACCACGGCTTCGAGGATTACGACAAGGTGGTCTGCGTGGGCACGAACGCCAAGATGACGGAAGCGGCGGCGGCGATGGGGCTGACATCGCTCGAGGCGCGCGACCGCTTCTACGCCGCCAACCGCCGCAACTACGACGCTTACCGTGCAGGTCTGGATGCGATCGCCGGCGTCGACCTGATCGACTACGACGAGTCGGAGCTGTGCAACCGCAACTATGTCGTCGTCGAGGTTGACGAATCGGCTGCCCTGTCTCGCGACGAGCTCCAGCACGTCCTGTGGGCGGAGAACGTGCTCGCGCGGCGATACTTCTTCCCGGGCTGCCACCGCTCGGAGCCCTACCGTTCGCTGCTCCCCGAGGCCGGGCTCCGTCTGCCCGAGGCCGAGCGGTTGGTGCGCCGGCTGCTCGCGCTCCCGACGGGAGCGGCGATGGACCCCACGACCATCGCCGTCGTCGCCGAGCTGATCCGCCGCGCCATGGCGGAAGCGCCCCGGCTGAGACGGCGGCTGCAGGCCACGCACACGGACGCGCATCCTTCGGTGGCGGCCTAGTGGTTGCGCCCGACGCACCGGTGCGGGTGACTGTGCTCATCATGAGCTATCAGCACGAGCGGTACGTCGCCCGTGCGCTCGACAGCGTGCTGGAGCAGGACGGCGACATTCCCTACGAGATCCTGGTCGGGGACGACGCGTCGGATGACCGGAGCCGTTCGATCATCGCGGAGTACGCCGACGCCCACCCGGACCGCATCCGCCCGTTCTTTCCCGACAGCAACCTCGGCCTCGAGGGCAAGGCGATGTTCAACGAGCTACTGGAGCGTGCGCGGGGCGAGTACGTCGCCAAGCTCGATGGAGATGACTACTGGACGTCGCCCGCGAAGCTCCGGCGCCAGGTCGCGTACCTCGACGCGCACCCCGAGTGCTCGATGTGCTTTCACAACGTCCTCTGGCGCCACGAGGACGGATCCCGTCCCGACATACCGTATAACAGCCCGGACCAGCCGTCGGAGCTCCGCATGCAGGATCTCCTCAGCGCAAATCCCGTGGCGTCATGCTCCGGCGTCTTCCGGCGCAAGGCGATCCATCCGCTGCCGGGATGGTTCTTCCAGCAGCCGTGGGGCGACTGGCAGCTCAACCTCATCGCCTCCCAGCAGGGCAGCATCCACTACCTGCCCGAACTCATGGCGGTCCACCTCACGCACCCCGCTGGCATGTGGTCCCGCCTGTCGTGCCTCGAGGCGCTCGAAGGAATCACGCGCTGCCAGGAGGGCCTGCGGGGAATCGTGCCGCCCGAGCTCGAGTGGCGCCGTCGCGAGGCGCTTGCGGTGACCTGGGTGAAGCGCGCGGCCGAGCACGCGCGCCTTGGCGACCGCGCGGAGGCACGCCGCTGCCTGCGTGTCAGCTTCCACGTCTGCCCGACCGACGTGCGACGGCTGCGCCGCGGGAGCGGGCAGCGACGGCGCCTGATCCTTTTGCTGCGACTGACCGTCGTCGGGCCGCTCTTGGCGCGCGGCCGTCGCGTGCGGGACCGCCTCTCGACAGGCCCGGCCGCGGCCGGGGCTGCCGTCAGACGAGCCCGTCGTGGCCGGCGTCGACCGGATTGATCGTGCCGCCGGCGCGCAGCCTGCGCGTCAGGCTCGCGTCGTGCCATCGCGTGCTGAGCAAGCGCACGGCGACGTCCTCGCGAACCCCGTCGGAGGAAAGCTGCGAGTCGCGTCCGAGCCACATCTCCACGGCGGCGGCCGCGTCGTTGAACCCGGCCTGCGCCCGTAGCCCGACACTGCTCGAGAAGCGCAGGTTGACGTCGTGGCAGCACAGGGTGCCGTCGGGCGCGGGGCGGAACTGAACGTTGCACGGCCCGGTGGCGCCGAGCGCCGCGCAGATTCGCGTCGCAAGCGAGGACGCCGCCGAGTTGCACGGCTGCAGGCGGACCCAGACGCTCGTGCCGCGGTCGAGCGAGCGCTCCATCGCGACTGCGCCCATGAGGCGCTTGCTGGTGCTCATCAGGCACGCCACGCTGACCTCCGGGCGGTCTGCCGCCACGAACTGCTGCAGCACGAGTGCGCCGTCGCCGTCCCAGCGCGCGACCTCGTCCGCGGACGCGAGATACGTGACGCCGGATGAGCCCGCGCCGAAGCGCGGCTTGATGACCCACGGAGGCTCGTAGCGGTCGAGCAGCGCTTGCACGCCCACGGCGTCATCGCAGGCCACCGTCGCCGGCGTCGGGAACCCGTGCTGGCTCAGGAGCTCATACATACCCAGCTTGTCCCGCGCGCGCCGCAGCCGCTGATGATCGTCGACTCCCACGACGGCCCCGGAGAGCCGCTCGATCCGCTGCCGGTGCAGCGCGAGCGCCTCCACGACGTCCTCTTGTCCGGCTAGCACGAGACGAATCTCTCGGCGCGCGCAGATCTCGCCCAGCCACGGCGCGAAGTCGGGGTCGCTCGCGCGCGGGGACAGGTACGCGGCGTCTGCGAGGTAGAGGCCCGGCGACTCCGCCGAGATGCAGGCGGCTTCAATCCAGTACGTCCGTGGCGCGCAGCGAAGCGCCTGGATGATCCCCTGCGCGACGAGGTCGCCTGCGGCCAGGACGAGGATACGGTCGGTCGCCGGCGCCGTCCTCATCGCCAGGGGCCGTTCGTGGTCGGCCTGCGCGTCGCCGGATCGCGCGCGGCGAGCCGCGCGAGCGCTGCGCCGAGCCGAAGCGTCCGATTGCCGCGCGGCTCGACGCCCCAGCATCCCTCGCGGAACGCCTGGTGACAGAGGAAGTGCCAGGTCGCTTGGCGCAGGATCATCGGTCGCACGCGCGGGAGCACGTTCAGTGGGGTGAGCAGCGCGACCTTGGCGAGATGCCGCACGCCGGAGCGGCGCGGGAGCGGCCAGTCGGGGAACTTTTCGTGGAGGATCACGGCCGCGCGACCGAGCGTCCTCATCCTTCGCAGCGAGGCGGGCAGGTCGTACGGGTGGAAGTGCTCGACCACGGCGGCGGCGTCATAGGCCAGGCGCATGCCCGCACGCTCGAGACGCAGGCCCAGCTCGATGTCCTCGAAGGCGGCGTCGGCGAAGGCCTCGTCAAAGCCGCCGTTGGCCAGCAGGAAGGAGCGCTTGGCCGAGACGTTCGCGGTGTAGAAGCACGACCCGCGAACGTCCTCGGGGTCGATGATCTGGTCGAAATCGAACTGGATCCCGGAGTTGAGCCAACCCATGAACGGCGAGGGCGCGCTCTCGGAAGCCCATTCGACGTGGCCCAGGAGCGCCGCCTGCGGCTCCGGCCGGCGCCTGTGCCGGGCGGCGTGCCGCTCGACGAGGTCGGCGCGCGGCCACGTGTCGTCCCCGATGAACAGGCACACCGCGCCGCGGGCGGCCGCGATGCCGCTGTTCCGCGCGGCCGCCGGGCCGCGCGAGCCCTGTTCGAGCAGCGAGACGGACAGGGGCGAGCGTTCCGCGAGCGACCGCAGCGTCGGGACCGTCGCATCGCTCGAGCCGTCGTCGACCACGAGCACCTCGAACGCGCAGGTGGTCTCTTGTACGGCGAGGCGCGCGAGCGTCTCCATGAGGATGTCCACACGGTCGCGCGTCGGAATGATGACGCTGAGCTCGACCATCTACGACGGGTCTGGCGGCGAGATGCCGAACAGCGCGGCGAACTCGGCGCGGGCCTTGTCGAGGTCGTAGTCCGCGTGCGCGCGCCTCCACGCGTTGAGCGAGAGTCGCTCGCGCAGGGCGGCGTCGTCGCGGAGCCGGCTGAGCGCCTGCGCCACCGCCGCCGGATCCTGTGTCGAGACGACGAGGCCGCAGTCGTGGTGTCGGAAGTACTGCGCGACGAAGGATTCCGGCGGCGCATGAACGAGTATCGGTCGGGCTGCGGCGAGGTACTCCGCCATCTTCGCCGGCGCCGACGTCCTGATGACCTCGGGAAAGGGCGAGTGAAACGCGAGCGGCAGAAACAAGACGTCCGCGGCCTGCTGGACCTTCGGAATCTCGGGCGCCCCGACGTACCCGTGGTAGACGATCCGCTCGTCGAGCGCGCGGTCGCCCAGCTGCGCTCGCGCCATCGGCGTGTAGAGGTGCAGACGGGGTGGCCGCGGCTCGCGATCGAAGGCGTCGAGCAGGGCCCGAAAGCCGTCGTAGTGCGCGTCGTACACGGCCCCGGTGAAAACGACCTCGAGCCCGCGGGTCGCGAGGCAAGCAGCCGCGCCAGACGGACCCTCGTAGACGGAAAGATCGCAGGCGTTGTGGATCACCGCCGCCTTCACGCCGTACCGGCGCTCGAGCGTGTCGCGAAGACCCTCGTTCGGGACGATGACAACCGCGGCGCGCTTCAGGATGAACGGCTCCAGCCGGCGCGCGACGAAGCCGCTGGGGCCGCGGTTGAACCACGCGGAGTAATAGTCGAAGAAGTACGCGACGAAACGCGCGCGTGCGAGCCGGCTGGCCAGGAACGCGGTCGGCAGGTCTCCCACTCGGTCGGGGCAGGCGACGACGGCGGAGCATGCCTCCCGCTCGAGGATCGCCGCGATCCCCCTGGCGCGTCCGAGGACGTCCGCGAATCTGCGCGGAAGCGCAGACGCGCCGCGCGGTGCCGGCGGCGGCGCGGGGTCGTCGGGCGCCTGCAGCGCGCCGGACGCCAGCCGATGGTACGTCGCGGGCAGCCGGTTGGGCGCTTGCAGGTATCGGTCCGACCCGTAGTCGACGCGCGAGACCAGGCAGTACTCGGCCGGGTCCAGCGGTGCCAGCAGGCGGTACAGCATGCCGGCTTGGCCGGGGCTCCGCGTCGACGGCGGGAGGTTCTCTGAGACGA
>JAHWJM010000459.1 GCA_019348435.1 Actinomycetota bacterium | reverse complement strand
GAGCAGCGCCGCGGCCACGAGAAGGTCCCGGGTGCCCGGGGCTGCTCCCAGTCGTCGCCGAACGGTCTCCGCGAACGTAGTGGGGATGACCAGACCCGGAGAGCGGTCGAGGACCCAGCCGTCCGCTGTCTTCTCCAACTCGTCGGCCTGGACCATCCCTGCCAACAGCTCCTCGACGAGAAACGGCAGTCCATCGGCCCTCGCCACGACCACCTCGGCAAGCTCGCGGGGGACGACCGAAGCCCGCAGGCAGCCCGCGGCCATCAACACGACTTCCTCGTCACTCAGCCTCGGGACCTCGACGATGGATGCGGAGCGCCGGGTGGCAAGGCCGTGGACGCACGTCAAAGCCCTGCTGGGTTGCTCGCCGCGAAGCGAGACCAAGCAGCAGACGGGTTTCCCCGCGATGTTGTCGGCCAGGTACTCGACGACCTCGATCGTCTCGGCGTCCGCCCATTGCAGATCCTCGAGCACGAGCACGCAGCCAGCGCCTTCGCCCAGGGTGGCGAGCAGCCTGAGCACGGCTTCACCCAGGACCACGAGCGACTCCTCCCCGGGTGACTCGCCGGGGAGGCGCCACTCGGGGACGAGCCGCCCGAGGATGGGCCGAAAGGGTGCCAGCTCCCGAACCTGTGGCGGTCCAGACTTGCGAAGATGTGAGAACAGCGCCTCCGCAACGGGCCGGAAGGGGAGCGGGCTGTCGCGCTCAACCGCCCGGCCGGTCAGCACAAGCGCTCCCCGACGAACGCCCTCCTCCGCCGCCTCCCTCAACAGGCGCGACTTGCCGACCCCAGCCTCGCCCGCGACGACCGCCGTCGCGCCGTGTCCGTCGGCCAAGCGATCGAGGGCACGTCGGAGCTCCTGCCACTCCTGGTCGCGGCCGACAACCACGGGGCACAGCAGCTCCCGCACTCAGACGAGCATGCCACGAACGCGGGCGCTCGCTCGGAGCTCATTGCGCATGAGATCGGCGCCAGCAGCTGGCCAGCGTGACAGACATGGGCGATCTGCTCCACCGGGCAGCTCTCGCCGAAATAGTGCAGCCGCCGGGCCCGATTCGGTCTGGACGACGGCTGGTCGTCAACAGAACCCGGCGCGCAAGGGAAGCGCCGTTAGGTCTCCTCAGCAGGCGGACGGGCGGAGCCGTTCCGCGCGTGCGATGAGGCGTCGCCGTCGGTGCGTCGCCGACGTCGCCAGATGAGGTCTCGCAAGGCTTCGATCGGTCCCTTCGACGGCCAGCGGCCCGGCACGGGAGCACCGAAGGCCTCTCCCTCGACAATTCTGTTGGTACGGCTCCGCACGTTGCCAGTCTTCCAGGCATCGGGTGAGCGACGCGCCGATGGAGCGGGCTCCGAGCAGCTTGCTCAAGAGCGATATTCGCGCCAGATCAGGGTAGTCTTCCCTACGGCAGCCAGCCTGGCGAGTGCGGGGACCTGGTTGACCTTCGGGCAGCGATCGTGGTTGAACGCGTACGTCGTGGGTTTTCGCCGGACGCTGTGCGACCGCTCGTCCTGCTGACCGACGAGATCGGTGAAAATCAAACTCCTCCACGAGAACCCGTGGTGACAGACTGCCGGTCCGTCCGCACCCACCCGGTCCCGAGGAGGAGCGCCGTGACCGCCATCGCCCGCATGCGCACGGTCGTGATCGACTGCCCCGATCCCGCCGCCCTCGCCGAGTTCTACCGCCAGCTGGTCGGCGGCGAGGTCACGTCCGTCGCAGACGACTGGGTCGTGCTCGAGCCCGAGCCCGACCGCCGCCTCGCGTTCCAGCAGGCCGACGAGTACGCCCCACCGACTTGGCCGACGGCCGAGCGGCCGCAGCAGTTCCACCTCGACGTGACGATCGACGACATCGACGAGGCCGAGCTTGCGGTGCTGGCGATCGGGGCGAGGAAGCACGAGGTCCAGCCGGGCGATGCCGACGGCGACTCGTTCCGGGTCTATCTCGATCCCGCAGGCCACCCCTTCTGCCTCTGCTGGGACTGACTTTCGGATCGCTCGGTTGGTCCCGTTCCACCTGGTCTCGTCCTCCCGCTTCGCGCCTGCCCGCGCGCTCGGGGCATCCGGGCCCCGTCAGGCCGTGTCACATCGTGGCCCCTTGGGAGGAGGACACGCTGCGCCCGCTCGACTCCACCGACCGGGTCGTCCTGGTCACCGGCCGCACGCGCCGCGAAGCGCCGATCAGAGCGGGCCCGTCCGGACCGGGCACCGGATTATGGAGCGAGCGTTATGTTCCGCCCAACTTCGGCGCTTCCCGACATCCGTTTCGGGCGCTATCCGGCTACGGGCAAACGTGTTTCGCCCCTGCCGATAGGGTCTCGTCGTGCACATCCGACGACTCTCCG
>JAHWJM010000458.1 GCA_019348435.1 Actinomycetota bacterium | reverse complement strand
CAGCGCGATCTCCCCGGACGCGCGCAGCTGCAGAGCGGTGGCGGTGTCGAGCACGTCGCTGGAGGTCAGCCCGAAGTGGATCCAGCGGCCGGCGTCGCCGGCCGAGGCGCTGAGCACGTCGACGAACGCCGCGACGTCGTGGTCGGTGATCGCCTCGCGCTCCTGCACGGCCGCCACCGTGAAGGTGGCGGCGCGGATCGCTTCGAGCTCGGCCTCGGTGGGGCCGTCCATCGCCTCGCAGGCGGCGACCTCGACGCGGCGCCAGGCCTGCATGCGCGCTTCGTCGGTCCACAGAGCGCCCATCTCGGGCCGGGTGTAGCGCTCGATCACGGCTCAGCTGCGGAGGATTCGCAGCGCCAGGTGCCCGGCGTTCTTCGCGTTGTCGAGCCCGACTCCGGCGACCGGGACGCCGGGCGGCATCTGCAGCACCGAGAGGATCGCGTCCAGGCCGCCCATCGCCGACAGCCGGCTGGACAGCGGCACGCCGATCACCGGCAGGTCGGTGTGCGCCGCGGCCACGCCCGGCAGGGCGGCCGATAGCCCGGCGCCGGCGATGATCACGCGCAGGCCGCGCATCCGGGCGTTCTGGCAGTACTCGGCGACGGTCTCGGGATCGCGGTGGGCGCTCATGACGCGCATCTCGTAGCGCACGCCGGCCGCCTCGAGGACGTCTCCCGCCTTCTGCATCGTGTCCCAGTCGGACTTCGAGCCCATGATGATCCCGACGCGCGGCGCGTCGATCTCGATCTCCGCCAGCTGTACGGCGACCTCGGTCTCGGTCGTCGGCTCGGCCTGCTCGCTCATCGGCCCGCCCCTTCGGTTCGTTGTCGGATGCTCACAGCCCGGCCGCCGGTTCGACGCCGCAAAGTCAGTCCCGCCGAACGCGAACGCCCGTAGCGTAAAGGCAATCGCCGACACCACGGCTGCAGCGCGATCACCTGTGGTAACATACAGCCATGCAGGCTACCATCGACAAGGCAGGACGCCTGGTAATCCCAAAGCCATTGCGGGATCGAGTGGGCCTACAGCCTGGTCCGGTCGAGGTCGTCATCGACGGTGCCGCCCTGCGCGTCGAACCACTTGCGGCCGAGTCACTCGTCGAGCGCGGCGACCTGCTCGTCATTCCCGCGGCTGGAAAGCCGATCGGCGCAGATGTCGTGCGCGCGCTGCGCGATGGCGACCAGCGCTGAACGGGAGCTGCTCGTCGACACGAGCGTCGCCGTGGCGCTCACGGTCGCCGATCACGAGGATCACGACGATACGTTCAAGCGAGTGCGGGGCAGGCGCCTCGGGCTCGCCGGTCATGCGGCGTTTGAGACCTTTTCGGTCCTCACGCGCCTGCCGGCACCCGCGCGCCGCACGCCGGCGACCGTCGTCCGGCTGCTCGCGAAGAGCTTTCCCCACTCGAGGTTCCTGAGCGCCGAGGGGAGCGGGTCACTGCTCGGGCGACTCGACTCGATCGGCATCGCCGGCGGATCGGTCTACGACGCGCTGGTGGGCGCAGCGGCAGCGGAGCATGGGCTGAAGCTCGCCACCCGCGACCGCAGAGCCCTCGAGACCTACCGAGCGCTCGAGGTCGAGGTCGAGTTCTTCTCCTGACGGATCGTCAGGCGCGCGTCGCACCCACGGCGCGCAGCGCGATATCGCTCCGTAGCTGGCGGCCGGCAAAGCCGATCTTGGCCGCGGCGGCATACGCGGCGTCGCGGGCGGCGGCCGGCGTCGGCCCAAGCGCGGTGACGTTCAGCACGCGTCCCCCCGCTGTGACGATCGCGCCGTCCTCGCGCCGCGCCGTTCCCGCGTGCGTGACCTCGACGCCCTCGCGCGCGGCGTCCGCGAGGCCGCAGATGACGTCGCCGGTCGACGGCGCCGCGGGATACCCCGCGCTGGCGAGCACGAGCGTCACCGCCCAGTTGTCGTCGAAGTCGAGCTCGACGCCCGCCAGCCCGCCGCCGTCCGGTCGCGCCGCCGCGGCGAGCAGCTCGTAGGCGTCCGAGCGCAGGCGCGGCAGCACGGCCTGCGTCTCGGGATCGCCGAAGCGGGCGTTGAACTCGAGCACCTTCGGGCCGTCGGCTGTCAGGATCAGGCCGGCATACAGCACACCGGCGTAGCGCGCCCCGCGGGACGCGAGCTCGGCCAGGACCGGCTCGAAGACCGCGCCCGGCAGCGCCTCGAAGTCGCGGCTGGCGAGGGGATACGGGCAGTAGGCGCCCATGCCCCCTGTGTTGGGGCCCCGGTCGCCGTCGTACGCGCGCTTGAAGTCCGGCGCGGGGCGCAGCAGGACGACGTCGGCGCCGTCGCACACGCCGAAGACAGACACCTCGGGCCCGTCGAGGAACTCCTCGATCACGACCATCGAC
>JAHWJM010000457.1 GCA_019348435.1 Actinomycetota bacterium | reverse complement strand
ATAACACGCCTCGATGCAGCGCACGAGGACGTCCTTGTCGACGTTGAAATCACGCGGATAGGTCTGCAGCATCTGATCTGCGTAGGACACGTCGGCCTCCTCGTTTCGGGTTTGCGGATCCTTCACGTCGCGGTACGCCGCAAGCACGCATGGATCTCGCGGTCCACGTCGAAGCGGCGCGGGTAGGGCTCGAGCATGCTGCGAGCTATCCGACCCGACCGCGCCGGATCCTCGGATGGGCTACGACCATGGCGGCCGTCATCTCCGCACGACGCTCCGCATACACGGGTTACGGCGCCGGTTGTCCGAACACGAACATCCCGTTGATCTCGACCGCGTGCAGCGCGCCCAGCGCGGCGACGCGGCGTTCGACCTGCGTCAGGGCGAGCTGCGTGGCACTCGAGCCGCAGCCGCCGATGAGTCCCGCGCCGTTGACGCGGCGCTCCCCTCGTCCACACCGGCGTCGTCAGAGGCGAAGCTTCGGCTCAGCATGCGGTATCGAGCCTTCCTGCTCGAGGAGCGGGAAGGCACCCGACTAACGGTTCAGCAGACGCATCGCCATACTGATCAGCCATGCCCGATCTGAACGTTGTCGTCTCACCCACGGCCATCCCCGACGACGCGGTCGAGGCGGCGCGCGAGTGGGGCGGCACGCTCGTGCCTGCCGGCCATACCGTCGCCACCGGCTACGTCGACATCCACCAGGTGATCTGTTTTACCGGCCCCGGATCGCAGCTTCAGCCCGCTGAAGTCGAACGCGCCTACCGCCGGCAGCTCGCGCTGGCAGACGCGCAGACTTGGCCGCCTCCGACCGGTTATTGGAGGCACGATGGCCGCTTCGTGCTCACCGACGGGCGAAACCGCTACGTCGCCGCGCTCATGCTCGGCGTCCGGTACGTGTTCGTCGCCTGGCTCTGTCCGGCGGCCGAGATCTAGGGGTGCAGAAAAGCAGCGCGCGGTCAGCGCATCTCCGGACGCGGTGGCCGCTGATCGTCGGTGTCTGACATCAGAGGATCGCTACCGGTGTGCCGATCGGCATCAGCGCCCATAGGCGTGTGATGGCGCGGTTGGGTACGCGGATGCAGCCGTGCGAGGGTCGGCCGGGGATGAGCTCTGGCTGGTCGGTGCCGTGGATGCCGATGACGCCCCCGCCGGGCCAGTCGCTCAGCACCGAGTAGGCGGCGGTGCCGAACGCGTAAGGGCCGTATACCCCGCCGCCACTCAGCCCGCGCAGGCGAGTGCGGATCCAGAAGGCTCCCGCAGGCGTCGGCGTCGCGGCTGCGCCGACGCCGATCGGCGACGACCAGACCCGGCGTCCGTCGCGGTAGAGCGTGGCGCGCAGCGTCGCCCGGTTGACGCGGAGCATCGTGCGCACCGCCTGCACGGGGCCGAGGTCTTCGCGCCGCACCCAGCCGGTCTGGCCGTTGGGGCGCCTCGGCAGGCGGATCTGCAGCCATACGCGCCGGTTGGCGTCGACGTGGCTCGCCAGTATCGGGTAGACCTCGAACGGTCCGTCCTCGGTCAGGTAGCGAAGGCGACCGACCTTCGGGGCCCTGCTGGCGGGCAGGCGGTGCACGGCTGCACGGGCGACGGCACCGGCGTAGCGCGTTAGGCGCCGCTCGTCAGACAGCCGCTCATTACCGAGCGGCGCACGGACGCCGAGCGGCCGCACTGCCCGCTGATCCTCCGCGGGCGACGCGGCGCCCGCTGCGGGCGCCGCTGCGCAGGCGACCGTTAGCGCGCAAGCCGTCGCGACACAAGCGCCGAAAGCGCGCATTCGCTCACCCGGTGAATCGTGGCGCCCGCGGGGTGGCGGACGAGCGGCGGTACGTCAACCGCAGCACCCTCCTCGGAGTCTGGCTCGCCGAGCTGAACCTCACCCGCGCCGTCACCCGGTGCACGCGCCGACTCTGCTTGCGCGGGTCGATTCTCAGCTTGAACTTCGTGCGGCCTGGCTTGGCGCGCACGGTCTTGACGCGCCGGCCATCGATGGAGAAGACCACGCTGTGGATCGCGCGTCCCGTCACCGTCACCGTGAACGGACGACTGACCGGGCGGCGCGGACCGGACAAACGGGCGGTCCCGGACGCAGCCGCGCCGGCCGGACCGGAACCTGGTGCACCCGGAGTGGAACTTGGCGCACCCGGCGTGGCGCTTGGCGCACCCGGCGCGGAGCCCGGCGCACCCGGCGTGGCGCCTGGCGCGGTACCCGGCGCGGAGCCTGGCGCGCCCGGCGTGGAGCCGTCGGGCGTCGCGCCGGGGGATGAACCTGCAGCGGCGCAGATGGGTCGCGTGATCGTGTTGGTGTCGAGCGTCACCGCCTTGGAGCGCCGCGTGAGGATCCGTCCTTCGACCGTTGCGCCGGTGCCCA
>JAHWJM010000456.1 GCA_019348435.1 Actinomycetota bacterium | reverse complement strand
CGGATGACGACTGCGCACGATCGGCAGCACCGACCAACCATGCTGCTCCGGCGGCGACGGCAGGGCCCACTCGAGGCTGTCGGCACCCCACGGGTTATGCCCGGCCTTCTCTCCTTTGCGATAGCTACGCACGACGTTCCACATGAACACCGCGATGCCAGGGGCGATGATCAAGACGCCGATCGTCGAGATCAGGTTGTAGATGTCCCATCCGAGACCCGAGGAGTAGGTGTAGACGCGCCGCGGCATCCCCATCAGCCCGACCCGATGCATCGGATAGAACGCAACGTTCGTGCCTATGAAGAGGAGCCAGAAGTTCCATCGTCCGAGGCGCTCATCGAGGAGCCGGCCGGTGAACTTGGGAAACCAGTAGTACACACCGGCGAAGATCGGAAAAACGACGCCGCCGATCAGCACGTAGTGCAGATGAGCCACGACGAAATACGAGTCATGCGCTTGAAGGTCGAACGGTACGGCTGCGGTCATGACGCCGGTGATCCCGCCGATGACGAAGATGATCAGGAATCCGATAAAGAACAAGAACGGCGTCTTCCATATCGGACGGCCGGCCCAGATCGTGGCCAGCCACGAGAAGATCTGCACCCCCGCGGGGATCCCGATCGCCATGCTTGCAGCGGCGAAGAAACTCAACACCAGTGGCGGCAATCCGACGGCGAACATGTGGTGCGCCCACAGCCCGAACGACAAGAAGCCGATGGCGACAAAGGCGCCCACGAGCCACGTGTAGCCGACGGTCCGCCGGCGCACGAAGACCGGGATGATCATCGAGATGATGCCCGCCGCCGGCAGGAACTGGATGTACACCTCGGGGTGGCCGAAGATCCAGAACAGGTGCTGCCACAGCAGCGCGCTGCCGCCGGCGTCGACGTTGAAGAACTGCGTGCTGAAGCCGCGGTCGAGCTCGAGCAGCAGGCTGCCGACGATCAGCGGGATGAACGCGAACAGGATCATGAACGCGGTCACGAGCATCGCCCACGCGAACAGCGGCATCCGGCTCAGCGTCATCCCGGGCGCGCGCATCTTGAGGATGCCGATGCTGATCTCGATGGCGGCGGCGATCGCCCCGACCTCCGCCACGCCGAGACCCAGGACCCAGAAGTCCATCTCGAGTCCGGGCGAGAACTCGGGGCCGCTCAGCGGGACGTAGGCGAACCACCCGTTGTTGGGCACGAGCTGGAACAGCGTGCTGCTGTAGTACAGCAGCCCGCCCATCACGAACGTGAAGTACGAGAAGGCGCCGAGCCTCGGGAACGGCATCTCCCGCGAGCCGAGGATGGTCGGGAGAATCAGGATCGCGAAGCCCTCGAAGATCGGCAGGATGACCAGGAACATGGTCACCGAGCCGTGGTTCGTGAACAGCTCGTTGTACAGGTGCGGGCCGATGAGCCCGTTGTCGGGCACCGCGAGTTGCAGCCGCATCGCGACCGAGTCGGCGCTGCCGCCGAGGAGCAGGAAGAAGAACCCCGTCAGCATGAGCCGCACGCCGACGGCGTCGTTCTGCACGGCTCGAAGACGCCCGATCAGACCAGGAGGATCCGCCCACAGCTTGTTGAGCTCGTCGTGCGTGGACGGCTCCTCGGCGGTCGGGGTCTGCGTCCCGACGTGCCGGTCAGGCGTCTCGTCGCTCATTCCAGCCCCTGCAGGTAGGTCACGAGCGCGGAGAGGTCGTCGTCACTCAGGTCGGCCGCGGGCATCGACGTGCCTTCCTTGAAGTGCTGCGGGTCCGCGATCCACTCACGCAGTTGCTCGGGTGTATTGGGCAGCAGCGCCGCGCTGATGTTGCTGCGGCCCGCGAAATGTGTGAGATCGGGTCCGGGCTTCGTCGGTGTGCTCAAGCCACGGATCGCGTGACACTCGACGCAGTTCGATCCCAGGAAGACCTCGCGCCCCTGCTCGGCCTCGCCGGCTGCTGGTTCTGACGGCGCCTGCGACTGCGCGTCGAGCCAGGCCTGGAACTCGTCGGGTGGCTCGGCGACGACGACGAAGCCCATGTTCGCGTGCTGCAGACCGCAAAACTCGGCGCACTGGCTGCGGTAGACGCGCGCGGCATCTGCTTCGAGAACGAGCACGTTCTCGTCCTCCGGCAGCAGGTCGAGCTTGCCGCCGAGCTGCGGCACCCAGAAGCTGTGAATCACGTCTGCCGATGTCAGCGTGAACTCCACCGGCTGCCCGACAGGGATGTGAATTTCGTTCGCGGTGGTCACACCGGCGTCCGGGTAATTGACTTCCCACCACCACTGGTGGCCGACGATCTCGACCTGCAGCGCATCAGGCGAGTCGCCGGTCTGCAGGTCCGCCATGGTTTCGACGGTGGCGACCAGCACGACCACGAGAATGACGGCCGGCATGAC
>JAHWJM010000455.1 GCA_019348435.1 Actinomycetota bacterium | reverse complement strand
CGGTCAGGTCGCCGAACGTTGCGCTGAGTTCCACGATGCCGGCATGAACGTCCCGCTCGTGCAACCGGTCGTCCAAGACGACCGCCAGGTCGCTCGCGCTCTCGACGCGGCCGCGCTGTACGGCGGCGGCGTGACCGAACCGGGAGCGGCTCCTGTGCCCGCTGGAGCTTCACCAACCCAGCACGCGGTGCGCGACGACGCTGTGCGCGCTCGCGCAGCAGGGCTGTGGGAGATCGCGCGTCCCTTCGCACTGACGGCCAGCTTCGTTCCGGTGTCTGCAGGCGCCACTCTTGCCGCGGTTGACGGCAGGGGATCATGGGCCCTCTACCTCGCCGCCCTGATCGCGGCGATGTTGCTCCAGGTCGGGACGAACGTGATCAACGAGATCTACGACGTGCGCAAGGGGATCGATTCGATCACCTCGCCTCGCGCCAGCCTCGCGATCGTGAAGGGGCGCGTGCGGGAAAAGACCGCGTTCGGTTTCGCCGCGCTCTGCTTTGCGCTCGCCGCGATCGTCGGCGCGTGGCTCGTCTACCAGCGTGGCTGGGTCATCGCGGCGATCGGCGCGGCGGCGGCGCGCCCGGATCTGCTCGATGTCGGGGCACTGCCGGCGCGACCCGGCGATCCCGCCGAGCTGGTCGCCGACGTGACGCGCCTGCGCGACGAGGTCGGCTTCGTCGCGGGGCACACGCTCGACGAGGGGCTCGGCGCGACCCTGCGCTGGTGGAGCGATCAGCCGGCGACGCGGTAGAGCGCGTCGAAGAAGGCGCGCTGAATCGGGTGCACACGCGAGTAGACGAGCTGCCAGCGCTGCGGGATCGGGTAGTCCTCGCGCGCGATGACGACGTCGTCGTGCGGGTTGTGCCAGCGCTGCCACTGCTTGATGTAGGCGCTGCCGTCGGTATGGCGGTCGGCCTGCTCGAGGAAGTGGGCGATCTGCTCCGGGCGCATCTCGTGCAGCGAGCTGATGTTCACGAACAGGTCGACGCCGAGCGGCTCGAGCAGCTCGAGCTGGTTGGGCGTCAGGAAGACGATCTGCGCCTGGGCGAGCTCGTCTGCGACCTCGGCGTGGCTGTCGAAGTGCCGGAAGCGGAACGTGCGCCGGTCCGCAAACAGCTCGGTGAGGTAGCGCTGGGCGATTGCCAACGCGGGCGGTATGTCGCACAGGATGTAGCGCGCCTGCGGGAACTCCTCGAGGAAGACGTATGCCACGCGCCCGTAGCCGCCGCCGAGCTCCAGCACGCCGCGCGGGCCCGGCTCGCCGCCGGGCAGCGCCGCGGTCGCGCTGTAGAGCTCGAAGACGGAGTTGCAGAGGTCCTGGCTGATGCGGCGGCCGCGGTACTCGATGACGACGGGATCGCCGAGCTCGGGCTCCTCGAGGCGCTCGAGGATCCCACGGTGATCGTGGCGACGGACGTACTGCCACAGCAGCGCGAGGAACAGGGCGTGAAGGCGGCGCGCGCCGGCTCCCACGAGGGGGTGTGCGCGGTCGCCGCCGGCCTCGAGGGTCGTGACGTCGCCGAGCCGCGCCGAGAACACGTCGGCGACCGGCCGGCGCAGCCAGGAGATCGCCATCGCGCGGAACTGCTCGTCGCGCAGGGGGTGCGGGACCCAGCTGAAGTAGTTCTGGTTGACGGTGCGCTTGAAGTGCGCGAAGCCCTCGTCGTCGAGCTGGCGGAGGTTGTGGTCGTTGAGCGAGCGCCAGAAGTTCGATGGCTGCACGATGGCGGGCGCCTGCTCCATCTCGACCCACATCGCCTGAAGGTCCGGCAGCGCGGCACCCGTGCGGGAGGTGGTGGGCATCGCGGCACCGTACCAGCGGCTCCGGCACCGGACAGCGCCGTCGGCCTAGGGTTGCGCTGCCGTGAGCACTGATTCCTCCGCGCCCCTGCCGCCTGCCAGCGCCGACCTGCTGGACACGCCGGCCGCCGGGCCCACCGCGGCTCGCGGCGGGGCCGTGCGCGCCACCGGCTACGCGATCGGGACGCTGCTGGCGCTCATCTCGGCGCCGCTCATGATCCGCCACCTCGGCGTCGAGGACTTCGGACGCTACGTGACTGTGCTGTCGGTCGTGGCGATCGTGGCCGGCATCAGCGAGGCCGGCGTCGCCGTCATCGCGCTGCGCGAGTACGCCACGCTCGCCGGCGCCGAGCGCGAGCGCGTCATGCGCGACCTGCTCGGCATCCGGATCGTGCTGACCATCCTCGGCGTCCTCGCCGCCGTCGGCTTCGCGGCGCTGGCCGGCTACGACGACGCGATGGTGGTCGGTACCGCCGTCGCCGGCGTCGGCCTGCTCACGTACGTCCTGAGCGCCGCCTTCGGCCTGCCGCTCGCGGCGCACCTCGGCCGGCTGCTCGTCGAGTCGCGCGCCACCAGATCGGACG
>JAHWJM010000454.1 GCA_019348435.1 Actinomycetota bacterium | reverse complement strand
CGGCACCTGGCTGCGCAGCGCGACGGACACAAAACCACCGCGGCCGAAGCGCTGCAGCTTGTAGCGGTCACGGTAGGGCTTGCCGATCCCCTTGAAACCCTCGGGCCATACACCGACCAGTTCGCCGGAGGTCAGTAGCCGCCGCGCATCGTCCTCGTGGGCCAGCGTGTTGCCGGTCTTGCGCGCCAGCGGCCCCACGATGGGCACCCGCAGCGCGAGGTCGGCCGCGAGTTCCCGCAGGTGGCGGTGCGCCGGGTGCTCGTCGAGCAGCGCGACCTTGGTCATGATCGCGTCGAACGGCAGCGTGCCGGCGTGGTTGGCCACGACGAGCGCGCCGCTGTCGGCGGGCACGTGCTCCAGACCCACCGAGCGCACGCGCCAGTACCGCTGGTACAGCGGCCTCGCGAGCGGCAGGAGCACCTGCTCGGTGAGCTCGCGGTCGAACCCGTAGAGGTCGATCTCGTACTCGCCGGTCAGGACGTCGTGGAGCGCGGCGGGCAGCGCCTCGGCGTTGTCGGGCAGCGCGAGCGGCAGCGTGTCGGTGTTCGTTCCGGCCGCCCTCGACACACACCAGCTGTGCGTGTCGAGCACGACGACGGGTACCGTCTGCGAGGACGTGCCCGGCACGCCGGAAGTGACGCTGAACGTGAACTTCGCGGCAGACGCGAACATCACCCCTCCGAGCGCCACCGTCGCGCCGTGCGCCGGCGGCGCGATCGTGACGATCGCCAGCGGCGGCGGCACGCTGTCGGGTAGCGCGACGGTGTCGGGACTGCTGCTGCCGGCGGTGACAGTGGCGATCGGGCCGACGACGATTCCCGGCGATACCGTGACCGTCAGCTTCTGCAAGAAGGCCTAACGGTCATTGATCAGCCGGTGCCTGCGCGGCACCGGCCGATCGGCCGCTTCATTCCGGCTCCCACTCGTCTGGGTGCTCGAGGTCTGGGTGCTCGAGGTCGAGCGACCTCGCCGGCTGCGCCCCGAGCAGCGTCTGGGTGAGCTCTGCGCCTGAGCGTCGAAGCTCGGCCAGGGCAGCATGGAGATGGTGATCTGTGACGCGCAGCGGCCCGTCGTCGTTCTCCTCGGCGGCGAGCAGCGCGGCGCGGCGCAAGAGCTCGCGGATGAAGGCGGGGCTCGTTCCCTCGAGCTCGCCGACGAGCCGGTCGCCGTCGTCGAGGGCGAGGTCGAGCCCTCGGCCGTAGAGCGCCAGCAGGCGCCGCCGGGCGGACGCGTCGGGCAGCGGCAGCTCGACGGCCTGGTCGACGCGCCCGGGCCGAGCGGCGAGCGCGGGCTCGAGCAGATCGGCCCTGTTGGTCGTCAGCACGAACAGGACGTCGTGATCCTCGTGCAGGCCGTCCATCGCGTTGAGCAGCTCGAAGAGGATCGCGTTCGTCGGCTCGAACGAGCGCGCCAGCGCGACGAGGTCGACGTCCTCGAGGATGACCATCGCCGGCTGCAACGCGGTGGCGAGATCGACCGACTCGCCGATCGTGCCCAGACCCTGGCCGGTCAGCAGCACGACGGTGCGCTCGGGCATCTGCGTCGCGAGGTACATCGCCGTCAGCGTCTTGCCGACGCCGGGTGGGCCGTGCAGCAGCAGCCCGCGTCGCAGGTGGCGCCCGCTCTCGCGCAGCCGCACGGCATGGCGAGCGACACCGAAGGCCTGTCGCTCGATCGCCTCGAGCACCCCGTCGGCGAGCACGATCTGCTCGCGTTTGACGTCGGGCAGCGAGCGGACGGTGAGCGGCGCTCCCTCGTCGTCGTGGAAATGACGCGAACGCAGCTCCAGCACGCGCCCGCGATAGACGTTGTGCTCGCTCATCAAGCGCCGCAGCTCGGCGAGCACGGCCTCCGCGCGCCCGCGCCTGCGTGCCATGACCTCGAGCGCCAGCTGCTCGCCGGGTCCGAAGCCGGCACTGCTCTTGAGCATGACGACGAGGGCCTCGTCGCCTTCACCGACCAGCCAGAGCCCGGACTCCACGCAGGTGATGCTCTCCTGGCCCGCCAAGGGGACCGTCACGTGCTCGGCGCCTCCCAGCTGGACCTCGGCGGCCCACTCGCCGCCACGCACGAGCTCACCCAGGCCGGCGCGATAGCCCTCCATCACCGACACGCCGACGACCTCGAACTGCTTGTCCGCCAGCCACACGTCGAGCGCCACCTGGACGTTCGGCCGATCCCACGCCTCGAGCGACCGGCTGACGACCGGCAGCTCCACCGGATCGACCCCGAAGTGCTCGCCCAACCGCCGCCGCAGCGGCGACTCGGGCCGCGGCGCGTGCCGCTCGGCCCACTGCACCAGCCTCGTGATCGCCCCCGCCAGCTCCTCCGGCTCCACCCGACGATGGTCTCACGGATCGGCGCTGACGAGAAGACGCCGGCTCTC
>JAHWJM010000453.1 GCA_019348435.1 Actinomycetota bacterium | reverse complement strand
CATTCACGCCCCCACCTGGATCTCCAGGTTCACCCCGACATCGGCAAGACACCCGATTTACTGGGCATTTCGATGGCGAGACCCGGACTCGAACCGTCCGGACGATGTCACCGGTCGGGGCACGGATGCCATGTCCGCTGCGATGGCGAGACCCGGACTCGAACCGGGGACACCACGATTTTCAGTCGTGTGCTCTACCAACTGAGCTATCTCGCCGAGGGCCGCTGAGAATAGCGCCGGCCAGCGGGTAGCCGGTTCTCATGGCCTCCAAGCAGCAGACCGTCCGCGCGCTGCTCGACCGCCACGGGCAGACGTTCGCCGAGGAGCTTGGCATCGACGTCGAGAAGGGAACCCCGGCAGAGCTGTTTCGGCTGCTGTGCGCAAGCACGCTGATGAGCGCGCGAATCTCCTCGTCGATCGCGGCGAAGGCTGCGCACAACCTCGGCAAGCGCGGCTGGCGGACTCCGCAGAAGCTCGCCGAGTCGACGTGGGAGCAGCGCGTGGAGGCGCTCAACGAGGCCGGCTACACGCGCTACCAGGAGCGCACGTCGACGATGCTCGGCGATCTGACCGAGCATCTGCTCGAGCGCTGGGATGGCGACCTGCGCAAGCTGCGCGATGCCGCCGAGCGCGATCCGCGGCGCGAGCGCAAGCTGCTCAAGGAGTTCAAGGGGATCGGCGACGTCGGCGTCGACGTCTTCTTCCGCGAGGCGCAGGTCGCCTGGGACGAGCTTCGCCCGTTCGCCGACCGCCGTGCCCTGGAGGCAGCCGGGCGCCTGAAGCTGGGGAAGGATCCGAGGGCGCTCGCCCAGCTCGCCGACGGCAAGGACTTCCCGCGGCTTGTCGCGGCGCTCGTGCGCGTCGAGCTCGGCAACGACTACGACGCGGTGCGCGAGGCGGCCCGCGCCGCCTGACCGCACGGGCCGGCTGCACGCGCGCCGCGGCGCCTCGAGGTCGAGCCGCGTGCGTCAGCGTCCCACCCAGGCTCGCAGCTCGGGCAGCGGGTCGATCGGGGCTCCGCCCGGAACGCGCCAGCCGACCTGCCAGATCTCGAAGTGCAGATGCGGCGCACCGCTCGTCGCTCCGGTCGCGCCGACCTGGCAGAGCGCCTGCCCCGCGTTGACCGCGGCGCCCGGCACCACGACCGTCGAGTGGCGTAGGCAGTGCGCGAAGAAGTAGTCGCGCCCATCCGCGGCGTCGAGCACGACGTACTCGCCCGCGCCGCCGGACTGGAAGCTCGTGCTGCTGACGGTGCCGGCGTACGGCGCGACAACCGGCGTTCCGGCCGCGGCCAGGATGTCCTGGCCCTGGTGGATGTGGCCGGGCCGGCCCGCGCCGAAGCGCGCGTCCGCGCCGCCGAAGTCAAACGCGCCTGCGACCGGGAAGACGCCCGGGCCGCCAGGCGAGGGTGCGGGATTCGCAACCAGCGGCGCCGGGAGGGCCGGAGGGGCGGGCGTGGGCACGGGCGCCACCTTCGGGCGGCGCACGACGATCCGGGCCCGTCCCGGGTGGGCGCCGCTGCGCCGCAGCGTGCGCCCGCGCGGGTCCTTGACGTGCAGCCGTACGACATAGCGGCCGGTGCGTAGCTTGAGCGTGGCGGGCAGGCGCACCGTCACCGAGCGCCCGGTGCGCACCCGCCCGAGCGACTTTCGCGCCACCGGGCGGCTGCCCGGCAGCCGCACGACGACGATCCGCGCCCGCACCCGCACCACGCCGCGCTGGCGCACGCGCAACCGGACGACCGGCGTCGGGTCACCCGCCGTCAGCCGGCGCGGCGTCACCGTCAGGCGCGAGGCGATCGGGCGAGCGTCCGGGATCGGCAGCGGGTCGCCGAACGCCGCCCCGCCGCTGCGCGACGGCCCGGCCGTCGCGCCACCGGCGCCGGCGGGGGCCGTTGGCGCGACGGCCAACGTGGCAAGCAGCGTGAGGGCGACGAGCGCGAGCCGCATGAGGGCCAATGTCGGCCAAGGCGACCCCCCGCTCAAGCGCTGCAAGGCTCCGCCCTCGGCGGGCTCAGCGCTCGAGCATCCGCGCCAGCAGCTCCAGTGCGCCCGTCTTCGCCAGCGGCTCGTTGAGGTTGCCGCACTTGGGCGACTGCACGCACGACGGGCAGCCGTCCTTGCAGGGGCACTCGAAGATGAGCCGGTGGGCGTCGCCGACGAGCGTCTCGAAGCGCAGGTAGCCCTGCCGCGTGATCCCGACGCCGCCGGGGTGCCCGTCGTAGATGAAGATCGTCGGCCGCCCGGTCTGCGGGTGGTAGTTCGTCGACAGGCCGCCGATGTCCCAGCGGTCGCACATCGCCAGCAGCGGCAGCACCGCGATCTGCGCGTGCTCGGCGGCGTGCAGCGAGCCGAGCAGGACCTCGAGGGGGAAGTCGTCGGCGAGCAGGTCATCGTGCAGCTCGAACCACAGCGCCTGGGTGGTGAAGGTCGTCTCC
>JAHWJM010000452.1 GCA_019348435.1 Actinomycetota bacterium | reverse complement strand
TCGACGCGCGGTTCGAGGAGTTCCGCCGCATGACGGCGTTCGAGCCGGTCGTGTCCGCGTAGGCGCGCCGCCGCTCACGGGATGCGCGCAGTCGCCGCCCGATCGGGGTACCATCGGCGCGATGGGCTGGGGGTTCTTCTTCATGATGGTCGTCCTGAAGATCCCGATCGCGCTGCTTCTGTGGCTCGTGTGGTGGGCGATCCACGCCAAGCCCGAGCCGGAGCCGACGAACGGCGAGGACGGCGGCACGAAGCGCCCGCTGAACCCGCGCCCGCGCCATCCCCACCCCCGCCCCGCGCTGCCACGCAACCCGCGCCGCGGCCCGCACGGGGCCCCGCAAGTGGCTCCCCCGCCGCGCGTGCGGACGGTTGTCGCCCGCGCGCGCTCCGTCGAGCGCCATTAGTCTCAACGGCGCGATGAGCGCCCCGAGCTCCGTCCTCTCCGACGGCACGATCCTGCGCCTCGTCGAGGAGGGCGCGATCACCATCGAGCCGTGGGACTCCGCGATGGTCCAGCCCGCCAGCGTCGACCTGCGCCTTGGCAACACGTTTCGCGTCTTTCACAACCACCGCACGGCGGCGATCGACCTCGCCGCGCCGCCGGCGAACCTCACCGAGCAGATCGCGATCGGCGATGACGAGCCGTTCATCATCCATCCGGGCGAGTTCGTGCTCGGGCGCACGCTGGAGTGGGTCGAGCTGCCCGACGACGTCGTGGCGCGGATCGAGGGAAAGTCGAGCCTCGGCCGCCTGGGGCTCATCGTCCACGCTACGGCCGGCTTCGTCGACCCGGGCTGGAAGGGCACGCTCACGCTCGAGATCACCAACCTCACGCGCGTGCCGATCAAGCTGTGGGCGGCCAAGCCGATCGCCCAGCTGTCGTTCATGACGCTCGACGCACCGGCGCTGCGCCCCTACGGCCACCCGGAGCTCGGCAGCCACTACCACGGTCAGCTCGAGGCCACCGAGAGCCGCTACGAGGGCGGCCCTGGCGCGTCGCGCACCGGCCCGTCCGTGCGATAGGCTCGCCGCCGCCATGAGCCTGACGCTGAGCACGATCCTCGCCGTGTCCGACAACGCTGCCGGCGCCACCTCCGAGCATGCCGCGGCGGCCGAGGAGCATCACGACGAGACGCCGTTCTTCATCATGGGCGCGATCCTCGTCGCGTTCGCCGTCGCCATCAGCATCGTCGGCTTCAAGAAGCCCGACTTCCCGAGCAGCTCCGGCGCGGCGCGCGGCATCATGGCGCTGAGCGTCGCCCTCGTGGCGGCGACGGCGTTCAGCATCGTCTATGTGTCCGCCTGACGCAGACGACGGCGACCACGCGATCTCCTACAAGGTCCTCGAGCCGGGGACACCGGTCCTCGACCGCGACGGCGGCGAGGTGGGCAGCGTGCGCGACATCCTGGAGAACGAGGCCGAGCACATCTTCGACGGGCTCGTGCTCGACACGCCGGGCGGGCAGCGGTTCGTCGACGCGCCAGAGGTGGACCGCATCACCGCCCGCGCCGTGACGCTGAGGCTGGACGCGCAAGGCGTCGCCGTCCTGCCCGAAAGGGATTCGGCCGGCGGCCCGCGGTTTCGCGCGAACGCCCGCGGGGGAAGGCTCAGTCGCTTCCTCGGGGGCGGCTGGAAGCGCGAATGATTCTCGCGTAGCAGGAAGTTCACACGCGATCCGTGCTTGGGAGGTGCCCGTGCGGTGCATAATCGGAGGCAGATGAGTTCAGAACACGACACCACGACGAGCACCGCCAGCGGCCCGCAGAGCAACGGGGCGGACGCACCGAGCGGCGAAGAGACGCTGAGCGTCGTCGACAACCGCACCGGTCGCAGCTACGAGATCCCGATCGTCGACGGCACCGTGCGCGCGCTCGACTTCCGCGCGATCCGCGTCGCCGAGGACGACTTCGGCCTGATGACGTACGACCCTGCGTTCATGAACACCGCCGCCTGCCGTTCGTCGATCACCTACCTCGACGGGACGAACGGCGTCCTCGAGTACCGCGGGTACCCGATCGAGCAGCTCGCGGAGAAGTCCAGCTACCTCGAGGTCGCGTACCTGCTCGTGCACGGCGAGCTCCCGACTGCCTCCCAGCTGGCCGAGTGGCAGCACCAGATCACGATCCACACGTTCGTGCACGAGAACATCAAGGAGTTCCTCGGCGGCTTCCGCCACGACGCGCACCCGATGGGCATGCTGCTCAGCGCCACGGCCGCCCTGTCGACGTTCTATCCCGAGGCCAACGACATCGACGATCCGGAGTGCCGCGACATCCAGACGATCCGGCTGATCTCGAAGATGCCGACGCTGGCGGCGTTCGCCTACCGCCACGCGCAGGGCCAGCCCTACGTCTATCCGGACAACGACCTCGCGTACCCGGGCAACTTCCTGAACATGATGTACAAGATGACCGAGCTCAAGTACGAGCCCGATCCG
>JAHWJM010000451.1 GCA_019348435.1 Actinomycetota bacterium | reverse complement strand
GGAAGCCGGCGGCGTCGAACATCGAAGCGATGCCGACGAAGCCCGCGCCGACCTCCACGCGCCGACCCTCGGGGTCGATCGGGTACGCCTCCACGGCGGGCGCCCTCGCATCGCGCGCGGCCACGACGACCGCTTTGAGGAGAGCACGCGCTACCCCGCGCCGCCGGAAGCCCGGGCGGACCCGGAAGCACCCGATCGACCACACGGGCAGATCGTCCACCGACGGAATCGTCCGCGAATTTACCAGCCGCGGTGTATCGGTCCTCACCGCCACGCCAACCCATCCCACGGCCTCGCCGTCGAGGTACGCGACGGCGGCTAGAAATCGGTCCACCCGGTTGCCGTACCGGTCGCCCCACCCCGCGACGCTGCCCCGCGGCGGTACGTAGTCCGTCGTCGCCACCGCCTTGCCGGTGCTGCCGTTGAAGACCGTCAAAAACTCCGGCCCGCTCAGCACCCACCCGGCCGAGTTGCGCCAGTCGGCGGTCGCGCTGCCGATGACGCCGCCCGCGCCGTCGCGCGGCTTGAAGACGAGCTCGTCGAGCCGCGCCAGTGCCTCTGCGCGCTGCTCGTCGTCAGCGAGGTCCCACGCCGGCACGGCGCGCAGCAGCGGCTCGGCGCCGCAGTAGAAGCGCACGAGCCGGTCGACGTAGACGTACGTGCGCTTGTCGTCGGCCACACCGGTGCCGAAGGCGTTGAGCACCCGCACCGCGCCGCTGCGCAGCGGCTCGAGCAGGACCGAGCCGAGCGCGGTGAGCCGTCCGTCGTCGCCGCGCAGGCGCTCCTCGCGCGTGCGCCGCCACACGACGTCGACCCGCGATCCGTCCCCGCGCAGCACGACGCGCCCGTCGCGCTCGGCGAGGTCGTCGATCCCGACGAGCGGCCAGCCGGTCATCCGTGAGAGCTGCTCGAGCTCCCACCGATCGACGTTGCCGGGATCGCGCCCGAGGATCACGACGGCGCCGTCACCGGTCAGCTCGAGCAGCGCCGTGCGCAGCGCGTCCTCGACGGCCCGCGGCTGTGGCGCGCCCGGCAGCGCCGCCGCGACGAGCCGCCGCGCCGCGACCGCGAACGCCATCAGCGTCGGCGTCCGCACCACGGCCTCCCCGACCCGCTGCGCGGCGGCGCGGATGGCATCTTCGTTGCCGCCGACCTTCACGATGGCGACGCCTTCGAGGTCGCACTTGATGCCGGCCGAGGACACGGCCCCGCGGATGCCGACGGAGATCCGGCGGCTCGACAGGTCCATGACGTGCAGCTTCTGAACGACCGGGAGCACGAACGTCGACGCGCCCATGATGACCTTCTGCCCCGACAGGTCCGTCGACACCTCGCCGGTCTCAGGGTTTCGCACCGCGCCCTTGCCTTTGCGACCGGTGATCAAAAACGCCTGGTTGGGCCCGGCCACCCTGAAGCGGCTCGCGATCAACATCCCGAGCAGCACGACGAAGACGACGATGCCGGCGACGAGCAGGACGATCCCGAGGATCAGCCACGGGCGGGGGATGAGGCGGCCCATGGGCCGAGGGTGCCCGGATCGAGAGCGGCCGAACCTCTGCCTATGCAATGCTTAGGTAGATGAAGGCGCTTTCCCTTGGCGACGCCGCGCGCGCGATCGGCGTCAGCGTCGACACGCTGCGGCGCTGGGACCGCTCGGGCAAGCTGCGCACGCACCGCGACGCGCACAACCGCCGCCGCGTCGCGCGCGACGAGCTCGAACGGCTGCGTGCGCGCACGCGCGCGCTGAGCGGCTACGTCGCGCTCGCGGCCCACGAGCTGCGCGCGCCGGCGGCCGTGGGCAATCTCCGCCTCGAGTTCCTCGGCCGTCGGGAGGGGATAGCCATACAGCAGGCCTGGCGCCGTCATCGGAACAACCCCGCCAGGGTGCCGAGGGCAGCCAGGACACCGGTCGGTATCACGGACTCGCGTGCCGTTCGCTGTGAGCTGTTGTCGTCGAGCAGGACCCCGCCCGCACCCAGTCGCTGTGCTGCCTCGTCCAGCGCGGCGTACCTCGCCGTGCGGGCCGCCGCCTCAGGGCCACCGCCGTGGGGAACCGACACGGCGAGTTCCTCCACGGGCGCGAGCCCCAGCCCGCGCAGCATCCGGGCGACATCGCGCGCACGATCCGCCGATCCCGCCTGCAGCTGGTGGTCGACGGTCACGCCCCCGTCGCCCGGGACGGCCTATTCGGCTGGACGGGCCGACTCTGGACGGCTGACGGTCACCTCGTCGCATCCGGCGGCGGGCAGCTCCTCAGCCGCCGCCTGCCCCCGCCCGCGTGAGGATGACGGCGCGAGCGGCGAGGGGTCGACCGCACTTGTCCGGCTGACCGGCGTGCTCCGCGACGATAAGGGCGTTACCTGCGGCCCGGCAGGGGCACGGGCACTGGCACTATCACTTGGTGGGCGAACCGGGAGAGAAGCCTTGGTGGCGCCAACT
>JAHWJM010000450.1 GCA_019348435.1 Actinomycetota bacterium | reverse complement strand
AGGAGGCCGGCCTATCTCCGGCCCTTGCTCATCCTCGCATCCGTCTCCCTGGGGGGGCCCATCGTCGCCCGAGCGGCAAACCTCGGCGAGGCCGAGGCGCTCTTCCGTGCCGGGCGATACGAGGAGTGCGCCCGGTTGGCCGGCCGGGAGGTCGGCGGCTTCGTCTGGGACGAGCGCTGGATCCGCCTGAAGGTCGAGGCCGAGCTGGCGACCGGCGACGACCCGGCCGCGCTGCGGTCGCTCGAACAGGGGCTCTCCCGGTTCCCGTCGAGCGTCCCGCTGCTGCTGCTCGCCCGGGACGTGCTCCGGTACAACGGCCTCGAACCCGAGGTGCCGGCGGTGCTCGCACCGGGACCGGTGTCCGGCAGCACGCTGGTGCTGCCACCCGTGCTCGCCGAGCAGCTCGGCGTGAGCAGGGGGCCGGTGCGCGAAGCCCTCCAGCGGCTGATCCAGGAGGGCCTCCTCGAGGGTCGCCCGCACCGCGGCGTGTTCGTGGCACGACTCGGTGGGGAGGACGTGCTCGACGTGTACCGGGCCCGCCGGGCGGTGGAACGGGCGGCTGCCGAGCTTCTCGTCGAGCGGCACGGCACCGCCGCCCTCGACGAGCTGGCGCGGCTGGTCGCGCGCATGGAGAGCGCCGCCGATCGCGGCCGCTGGAGCAACGTGGTCGACCTCGACCGCCGGTTCCACGAGACCCTGGTGAGTGCCGCCGGCAGCCCCCGGCTCACCCGCATGTTCCGCACGCTCCTCGCCGAGACGGCCATGTGCATGGCGGCCCTCAAGTCCGCCTACCCCGTGCGACGCGACATCGCCGACGAGCACCGGCTGCTGCTGGAGGCCCTGACCGCGGGCGACCTGGGCCGCGTCCTCGCCTGCATCGCCAACCTCGCCCCGGTGGTCCGCGAGGGGTACCGGATCGGCCTCCCGGAGGCGGGCCGGTGGCGCGAGGCGCTCAACACCGACGCCGCCCACTTCGGCGGCAGCGGCGCCGGCAACGGCGGCTTCGTCGAGGCGCGCGAGGACAGCTGGCACGGGCTGCCGCACTCCGCCCTCGTGACCCTGCCGCCCCTGTCGGTGCTGTGGCTCGTTCCCGATTGACGGCCTCGCTCTGCGTCGCTGGCGCTCCTTGCCGCCCGGCTGTCGGCTGCTCGACGCCGACCTGACGCTGGCCGAGATGGTGATCGCCAACGACGAGTCGGTGGACGCGCTGTACCGCCAGACCGAGGCCCGCGCCTTCGACCTGCTGGCCCGCCAGCAGCCGGTCGCCAGCGACCTGAGGGTGCTGGTCACCTCGCTGCGGATGGTCGCCGACCTCGAGCGGATGGGCGACAACGCCGTGCACGTCGCGAAGATCGCCCGCCGCCGCTACCCCGGCTCGGCCGTCCCGGCGGCGCTGCGCTCGACGGTCCTGCAGATGGGGCACGCCGCGGAGGAGATCGTCGCCAAGGCGGGCAGCGTCATCGCCGGCCGGGACATCGAGCTGGCCGCCGAGCTGGAGAAGGACGACGACGTCATGGACGCGCTGCACCGCCAGCTGTTCACGGCGATCCTCGACGACCGCTGGGACCAGGGCATCGAGCCGGCGATCGACATCACGCTGGCCGGCCGCTACTACGAGCGCTTCGCCGACCACGCCGTCTCGGTCGCCCGCCGCGTCGTCTACCTGGTCACCGGGGAGCGGCCCGAGCCGACGCACGTCTGACCGGGCCGGTTGGCTGGCTAGCCAACCGACCAGCCGCTCCAGCCGGCCGGGCCGCAGCATCGCCGGGTCCACCAGGTCGGGTCGGTTCGTGGCGCCGATGACGACGACGTCGTACGAGGGCCGTTCCAGGTCCGTCACGGTGTCCTCAGCAGAAGCGGGGGTCGTCGAAGGTGCCGGACGCGACCAGGCGGACGTAGAAGTCGGGGAACGCGACGAACACCAGGCTCACCCAGGCCAGCTTCATGTGGTTGCCGTTGAGCTTGGACACCGTCGTCCAGGCCTTGTAGCGGACCGGGTGACGGGAGAAGTGCGTGAGCCGGCCACCCATGTTGCTGCGGCAGGAGTGACAGCCGAGCGTGTAGGCCCAGATGAGAATGACGTTGACGACGAGGATGACCGTGCCGAGGCCGATGCCGAACCCGCTGTCGCCGCTGCGGCCACAAGGGCGCTGCTCGACGCCCTCCATCCGATGATCGACGACCGATTCGTCGGCGAGGACCTCGTAGAGATCTTGTCGGTCCTCACCGGTGATGCTCTGCGGCAGCTTCGGATCGAAATCGAACACCTGTCGAGCCTCCATAAACGGCACCGAAACGACGATCGGCACATCGTGGAAGCCCTTGAGGCGTTGCGCTCCCGTCTCCCAGCACCCGACCACCGGGATGAGCTCCAGATTCTGCTACGGATGAGGCGGTGGGACCTTGGCGGGGAGGAGCTGCAGAACAGGCTCAACGAAGCGG
>JAHWJM010000044.1 GCA_019348435.1 Actinomycetota bacterium | reverse complement strand
CGTGGCCCTCACGGCCGGCGCTTCGCTGCTGCTCACGCGCGGCCCGGGGCAGGAGGACGCGGAGCCCGCGGCGAGCATCCGGCCGACGCAGGATGTCTCCCGCACGCCGACACAGCGTCCGGAGAACAACCGCCAGTGGCCGCTCGGTGCGCGCCTCGTGCGCCGCGTGCAGCTGCGCGAGCGCCCCGGCGGCCGTGTCGTGCGCGCACTCGGCACACGCACGGGCTACGGCTCCGAGCGCGTGCTGGCCGTCGTCGCGCGCCGGCCCGGCTGGCTCGGCGTGTTGTCGCACTACATGCCCAACTCGCGCGCGGGCTGGATTCCGGCCGACGGCGCGCAGCTGCGCTACCAGCCCTACACGCTGCACGTCGACCTCTCCGACCTGCGGCTCGTCGTGCGCCGCCACGGGAAGATCGTGCGCCGCGTCAAGGTCGCCATCGGCCGCGCCGGCCACGAGACGCCGACGGGGCGCTTCGCGATCACCGACGCGCTGCGCGTCAGCAACGCCGGCGGCCCGTATGGCTGCTGCGCGCTCGCGCTCACCGGCCGCCAGCCGAACCTCCCGCGCGGCTGGACCGGCGGCGACCGCATCGCGATCCACGGCACGAGCAACGAGGACTCGCTCGGCACGCCCGCGAGCGCCGGCTGCCTGCGCGCCAGCGACGCCGACATGCGCTGGCTCATGAAGCGCACCCCGGTCGGCACGCCGGTGCGCATCCGGGCCTGACCTTTCCCGGAGCTTCCTACAGCGCGCGCACGTCGGCGCCCTGCGACTCGAACGGCGCGCGCAGCACGTCGGCCCAGCCCTCGGCCTCCCGGCGCAGCCGCCCGACGACGGCGCCCGTGGCGTCGGCGTGCGTCCAGAAGAGGACCGTCGGGCCGGCGCCGGAGATCGTCGCCCCGATCGCGCCGAACTCGCGGGCGCGCCGCAGCAGCGCCATCGACTGCGGAAACAGGTGCGCCCGGTAGGGCTGGTGCAGGCGGTCCTCCAGGCCGCGCCCGATCAGGCTGAAGTCGGCGGTCGCCAGCCCGAGCGTCAGCAGCGCCCCGCGGCCGACGTTGGCCACCGCGTCGGCCATCGGCACCCGCTCGGGCAGCGCCTTTCGCGCGACCGCCGTGCGGACGGCGGCACGCGGGACGACGATGACCGCCTCGAGGCCGTCGGGCGCCTCGAAGCGCGTGACCTCCCCGCCGGTGACGATCACGAAGCCGCCGAGCAGCGCCGCCGCGGCGTTGTCGGGATGGCCCTCGAGCGCGGCGACGTGGCCGAGCAGATCCTCCTGGAGCTCGAACATGTGCGCCGCCGCCAGGACGCCGGCGGTGTACGCCGCCGCGCTGGAGCCCAGGCCACCCGCGAGCGGCACCTCGGAGCGGATCCGGAACGTGAAGCGCTCCGGAGGGTGCAGCCGCGCGAAGCCGCGCACGCACAGGTTGCGGCGATCGCGGGCGATGTCGAGCTTCGTCTCGACGCCGAAGCGGCCGGTCTCGACGACGTCGAGCTCGACGTGCAGCGCCAGCGCAGCCGCGAAGACGTCGAAGCCGGGACCGAGGTTCGCCGACGACGCCGGCACGCGGACGAGCCGGCGGCGCTTGAGGGTCACCCGAGCACAGCCTCCTCGACGGCGGTGAGGTTCGGCTCGCAGGGGATCACGCCGCCGGCCTGGTGCAGCGCGGTCTCGGGGTCCTTCAGCCCGTGGCCGGTCAGCACGCAGGCCACGCGCGCCGCACCGTCGGCGCCATAGCGCAGCAACCCGGCGACCGACGCGGCGCTGGCGGGCTCGCAGAAGACACCCTCGCGCGCGGCGAGCAGGCGGTAGGCGGAGAGGATCTCGGCGTCGGAGACTGCGCGCACCATCCCGCGCGACGCGGTCATCGCCTCCATCGCCTCCTCCCACCGGGCGGGGTTGCCGATGCGGATCGCGCTCGCGACGGTCTCGGGCTGGTCGACGCGCTTGCCGAGCACGAGCGGCGCGGCGCCCTCCGCCTGGAAGCCGAACAGCCGCGGCGCCACGTCGAGCTCGGCGAAGCCCTTCCAGTACGCGGTGATGTTGCCCGCGTTGCCGACGGGGATGCAGAGCGCGTCGAGCGTCTCGAGCTGCTCGATGATCTCGAAGGCGGCGGTCTTCTGGCCCTCGAGGCGGAAGCGGTTGACGGAGTTGACGAGCGCGATCGGCTGGCGGTCGGTGAGCGCGCGGACGAGCGTCAGCGCCTGGTCGAAGTTGCCGCGCAACGCGATCACGCGCGCGCCGTGCATGAGCGCCTGGGCGAGCTTGCCCTGCGCGATCTTGCCCTCCGGGACGATCACCGCGCACGTCAGGCCGCCGCGGGCGGCGTACGCGGCGGCGCTCGCCGCGGTGTTGCCCGTCGACGCGCAGATGACCGCCTTGGCCCCCTCCCGCACGGCGGCGCTCACGGCGCAGGTCATGCCGCGATCCTTGAACGAGCCCGTCGGGTTGAGCCCCTCGAGCTTCAGCCAGACCTCCGAGTCGACGAGCTCCGAGAGGTGCGGCGCGTGGACGAGCGGCGTCGTGCCCTCGCCGAGCGAGACCACGGGATCGTCGGCGCAGAAGGGCAGGCGCTCGCGGTAGCGCTCCATGAGTCCGGGCATTCGCGCAGCACCCTACTGGGACGTCTGCACACCGGACCGGCGCAGCCGGTGGGCGACTTCTAGACGAACTGCTCGTCGATGACGCGGATCGCGCGCGGCCGCGAGCGCAGGAAGTCCAGCGCCGCGATCTCCTCGACGGCCGCGAAGAACCGCGACTCGAGCACCGGGTGGACGACCATGACGAGCCGCGCCTTCTCCCCCAGCCCCTTCTGCACGACGGACTTGATCGACGCGCCGTGCTCGCCGATCACGAGCGCGACCTGGGCCAGGACGCCGGGACGGTCGGCGACCTCCATGTGCAGGTAGAAGGAGGACTGCACGTCGTCGACGATCTCCAGCGCCTGCGTCGTCTCGGGCGTCGAGGCGGGCGGAATCATCGCGCTGATGACGTCGCCGAGCACGGCGCTCGCCGTCTGCGGCCCGCCGGCGCCGGGGCCGGACATCGTGATCTCGGTGATCGCCTCGGACTCCACCGTCACGGCGTTGAACGGTCCGTGCACGCTGGCCAGCGGGTGGCCCGAGTACAGGAAGGCCGGGTGCACGCGAACCGCCAGCCTGCCGTCGATCCGCTCGGCGGTGCCGATGAGCTTCAGGCCGAGGCCGAGCTCGTGCGCGTACTCCATGTCGTCGGCCGTGATGCGCTCGATGCCCTCGTAGCTGACCTGGTCGATGTGCACCGGGGTCTCGAACGCCAGTCGCGCGATGATCGCCATCTTCGCCGCCGCGTCCCTGCCGTTGACGTCCTCGGTCGGATCGGCCTCGGCGTAGCCGAGGCGCTGCGCGCCCGCGAGCGCATCGGCGTACGAGCAGCCCGTGCGCGCCATCTCGGTGAGGATGTAGTTCGTCGTCCCGTTGACGATGCCGTGCACGCGATCGACGTGCGCTGCCGCAAGCGACTCCTGCAGGACGCGGATGACCGGCACCACGCCGGCAACGGCGGCCTCGAAGCGCAGCTGCACGCCGTGCTCGCGCGCAGCGCCCCAGAGCTCCTCGCCGTGCTGGCTGAGCAGCTGCTTGTTGGCGGTGACGACATGGCGGCCGAAGCGCATCGCCCGCAGGACGAACTCGCGCGCGGGCTCGAGGCCGCCCATGAGCTCGACGACGAGGTCGCAGCCCTCGAGGATCTCGTCGAAGTCTCCGCGCGAGCGCGTCAGAACGCCGCTGATCTGCGGCCGCAGCCCGGTGATCGCGGTGACGTGCTCGGCACGCTGCTCGAGCAGCGTCTCGAACGCCGACCCGACCGTGCCGTGCCCGAGCAGCCCGATCCGGAAGATCTCGCGGCCGCGCCTACTCGACATCGCGCGCGGCCAGATCGTCGTAGGTCTCGCGCCGCACGACCACCCGGGCGTCGCCGTGGGAGACCATGATCACCGGCGGGCGCGGGACGCCGTTGTAGTTGTTGGCCATGGCATGACCGTAGGCGCCGGTGGCAGGAGTCACGATGACGTCGCCCACGCGCGGGTCGTTGAGCTCGACCTCGCGCACGATCACGTCGCCGGACTCGCAGTGCTTGCCGGCCAGCCGCGACAGCGTGCCGCCGCCGAAGCGGTCGGCGACCTGCGCCTCGTAGACCGAGTCGTAGAGCATCGGGCGCAGGTTGTCGGACATCCCGCCGTCGACGCCGACCCACGTCGAGACGTTGCGCTTGACGCTCTGCACCGTGTAGAGCGTGACCGTCGAGTTCGCCACGAGCGCGCGCCCGGGCTCATCGAGGATCCGCTTGCCGGGGCCGAGCACGCGGGTGACCGCGTCGACCTTGGCGGCGACGTAGTCGGCGATTCGCGGAGGCTCCTGATCGGCGGTGTACGCCACGCCGAGCCCCCCGCCGAGGTTGTACGTGCTGAAGTCGCCCAGCGGGGCGATCGCCTCGATCGCCAGGCGAAACGGCTCGAGCTCGAGGATCTGCGAGCCGATGTGCATGTGCAGCCCGACGAGGTCGAGCCGGTCGCTGCCCTGGACTCGAGCGATCGCGGCCGGCGCCTGCGCGATCGAGAAGCCGAACTTCGAATCGGCCTGGCCGGTCGAGATCTTGTCGTTCGTGCGCCCGCGCACGTCGGGCGTCACGCGCAGCAGGACCGGCTGCGGCTCACCGTCGTCGACGACCGCCTCGAGGCGCTCGATCTCGTCGTGGTTGTCGATGACGATGTGGCCGACGCCCGCGCGACGCGCGAACCGCAGCTCCGCGACCGACTTCGCGTTGCCGTGCATGTAGATCCGCGCCGGGTCGAAGCCGCCGCGCAGGGCCAGCGAGAGCTCGCCGCCGGACGCGACGTCGCAGGCGATGCCCTCCTGCGCGAGGACGCGGTAGATCGCCGTGCACGGAAACGCCTTGGAGGCGAAGAGCACGTCGAAGTCCTTTGTCCGGGTGCGAAATGCCTCGACGAACGCCTGCGCGCGAGCGCGCAGGTCGTCCTCGGAGACGATGTAGGCCGGCGTGCCGAACTCCCGGGCCAGTTCGACGGCGTCGCAGCCGCCGAGCTGCAGGCGGCCGTCCGCGTCGATGCTGCTGTCGATCGGATAGGCCTGCGAGAGCTGTGTGCGGGTGGGCGGCATGCGGCCCGCAGAGTATGCGAGTGCGCTCGTGTGGCAGATCTCGGAGGCTGAGCCTCTGCAGCCTGCACCGGCGCGTGCGCCCGGCTCGCGCGATGCGCCGGCTCAGGCGTGGGGCAGCGTCTGACCGTCGCCCATGGCGCGCTCGCGCCGGCCGTCGCGATCGTGGGGGTGCATCAGGAAGATCTCGACGGCGACATCCGGCTCATGCAGGTTGTCGCTGAGGAACGCCTCGACGGTGCGGCCGGTGAGCGACTCGATCGCACCGACGAGGTCGTCGCGCATCGTGTCCTGGAAGGCGCGGCGCATCGCGAGCACCTCCGTCGCCTACCCGCGGTCGGCGAGCGTGCGCTCGGCCTTCGTGAGGCTGTCGCGCAGGGTCACGACGATCGTGTCGGCGCCGATCGTCGTACGCGCCATGGTCGGACCGCGGCCGGTGTAGTCGTGCAGGAGCCCGACGACGGCGTTGGAGATCGCAGCAGAGAGCGTGCCGCTGCCTCGGTCGGATGCTGCGGCTGCGGGGGTGCTGTGGGGCCGTCGGGCATCAAGCCCGCTCCGATCTCGCCCCCGAGGAAATGGCGCGGCGCGCGAGAAAAGGGGAGAAGGCGACTCGCAGGCCTGGACGCAGCACGGCGACCTTACCGCGATTTGCGCGCCGCACCAGTCCCTGCGGCCTGGCTAAGTGAGAATTGTTTTCGATAAGCTCGCGGGTGTGCGCTGGCTGACCGACCCGCTCGCGATCCCGTTCATGCAGCGCGCGCTGCTGACGACGCTGCTGCTGGCGGTGGCCGCCGGCCTGCTGGGGACGTGGATCGTCCTGCGGCGCCTGGCCTTCTTCGTCCACGCGACGGGCAGCGCGACCTTCCCCGGGCTTGTCGTCGCGGGGGCGTGGGGCATCGCCCCCCCGCTCGCGGCGCTCGGTGCAGGGCTGGGGTTCGCCGGCCTGCTGTCGCGCATCACCCGCCGCGGCGCGACCGGCGCCGACGCCGCGACCGGGCTGCTGCTGACGGCCGCGCTCGCGCTCGGCGTGGTCCTCGCCAGCGACGTCTATCGCTCCGGGGCCGGCGTCGACCGGCTGCTGTTCGGCACATTGCTCGGGCTCGGCGACGGCGACATCGCGCTCGCGGCCGCCGCGGCGGTCGCGGCGCTGGCGGCGACGCTCGCGCTGGGGCGCACGTGGCTCGCCACGGGCTTCGACCCCGGCGGCGCCCCCGCGCTCGGCATCCGCACGGCGCGCGGAGACCGCCTGCTGCTCGTGCTGCTGGCGCTCAGCGTCGTCGCGGTGCTGCCCGCCGTGGGAGCGCTGCTCGTCTCGACGCTGCTCGTCGTTCCGGCGGCGACCGCGCGCCTGCTGACGGGCTCGCTGCGCGGCCTGCTCGCCGCCGCCGTCGCGATCGCCGCCGCCGAGAGCGTCGGCGGCCTGCTGCTGGCCTACCACCTCGACCTGCCGCCGGGCCCGGCGATCGCCGTGATCGGCGGCGGCGTGTTCGGGCTCGTCGCGCTGGCCGCCTCGATCGGAGCGAGGGCGGCCGCATGATGAGCGGGCCACCCGCCGCCGCCAGCGGGGCCCGCGCCTCCGGCGTAGAAGTGCGCGGCCTGTCGGCGTCCTACGGTGGCGGCGCTGCCGTGCTGCGCGACGTGACGTTCACCGCGACCGGCGGCCAGTCGGTCGCCGTGCTCGGGCCCAACGGCGGCGGCAAGACGACCCTGTTTCGCGCGCTGCTCGGTGAGCTCCCCACCGCAGCGGGCAGCGCGACCGTGCATGACACGATCGCCTATGTCCCGCAGACGGAGCGCTCGCGCCTGGACTTCCCGGTCAGCGCACTTGACGTCGCGCTCATGGGGGCCTACGCGCGCACGCGCTGGTATCGCCGGATCGGCGCGCGTGATCGCGCGCTGGCGCGCGCAGCGTTGGAGCGGGTCGGGCTCGCCGATCGCACGGACGAGCGCTTCGGCGCGCTGTCGGGCGGCCAGCGCCAGCGCGTCCTGATCGGCCGCGCGCTCGTGCAGGACGCCGGCGTGTTGCTGCTCGACGAGCCGTTCGCCGGGGTCGACCGCACGAGCGAGGAGGCGATCATGCGCATCCTCGACGAGCTGCGCGACGAGGGCCGCGTGCTGCTGATCGCCACGCACGACGTAGAGCAGGCGCGCCGCTGGGACCGCGTGCTGTGCCTCGCCGGCGCGCAGATCGCGTATGGACCGCCGGCGCAGACGCTGACGAACGCCGTGCTCGAGGCGACGTACGGCGAGGAGATCGTGATGCTCGACTGCGGGCACCGCGCCGTCGCCATCCAGCATCACTCTCACACCCACTAGGTCGTCGATCCCGGGATGGACATCCTCTCCTCCGGGCTGCTGCAGCGCGCCCTCCTCGAGGTGGTGATCCTCGGCGCGACGTGCGGCGCGCTGGGCGTCTGGCTGCTGCACCTGCGCCACACGTACGCAGCCGAGTCGCTGGCGCACGCGATGTTGCCGGGACTGGTCATCGCCACGCTCGTGGGCGCGCCGCTGCTGCTGGGCGCCTTCGGCGGCGTGCTCGGCGCCGCCGCGCTGATCGCGCTCGCCGCGCGCGACACGCGCGTCGGCCCCGAGGTCGCCGTCGGCGTGACGGTGACGACGGCCTTCGGCCTCGGCGCGCTGCTCGCGCTGGCGCCCGGCGTCCCGGCGCGGCTCGGCGAGCTGCTGTTCGGCGACCTGCTGGGCACGAGCACGAGCGACCTGGTCGCGGCCTGCGTGCTCGGCGGCGGCGTCGCGCTTGCGCTGTGGGCGGGCCACCGCTCGCTCGCGGCGGCGGTCTTCGATCCGGCGGCCGCGCCCTCGCTCGGCGTGCGCCCGGCGCGCGTCGAACTCGCGCTGCTGGCGCTGCTCGGGCTCGCGGTCGTGGCAGCCGTGCAGGGGCTCGGCAACCTGCTCGTGCTTGCGCTCATCGTGGGCCCCGCGGCCGCTGCGATCCGGGTCGGGCGCAGCGTCGGTGCACAGATCGCGGTGGCCGCCGGACTCGGCGCAGTGGCCGGCCTGCTCGGGCTCGTCGCCAGCGCGGAGCTCGAGACGGCGGCCGGCGCAACCGTCGCGCTAGCGGCGATCGCGCTGTGGGTGCTGGCGGCGCTGCTCGCGCCGCGGGCGCCGCGGGCCGCGACACGGCGCTCGCTGGTCGAGACGCTAGGCGGTTGAGGCCGCCGCGGCGCGGACGGGCTCACCGCGCTCGCGCCGAATGCCTCCCGAGCGCCCCGCGCGCCACAGCCAGATGCCGCCCGCGGCGATCATCACGAGGCTCAGCAGCTGCGCCTCGGTGAGCCCGGCGAGCACCGGCTCGTTGCGCCGCACGAACTCGACGAGGAAGCGCTCGCAGCCGGCCAGCACGAGATAGCACGCGAACAGCAGACCCGGCCGCAGCGCGTCGCGGCCGCGCCATAGCGCCCAGGCGACGAGGCACATCGCGACCGTCTCGTAGATCGGGGTCGGATGGACGATCTCCGTCGTCGGCACGACCCCGTCGGGATAGGCCATGCCCCAGGGCAGGTCGGTCGCGCTGCCGTAGTCGCCGTCGCCCGACAGCTGGCAGCCGATGCGCCCGACGGCGTAACCGATCGCGAGCGCCGGGGAGCAGGCGTCGAGCAGCGTGAGGTTGAACATCCCCCGCCGGCGCGCCCACAACAGCACGCCCGCGGCGCCGCCCAGAAGGCCGCCGAACCAGACGAGCCCGGAGCCGCCGAAGACTCCGCCGATCACATCGTCGCCGACCTCGTCGAGGTTGGTGAGAATCCAGTACAGCCGGGCGCCGACGAGACCGCCGATCAACGCGGCGAAGACGATCTCGTAAGCCCAGTCGGGTGGGCGCCCCAGCTCCTTCAGGCGCCGTCCGACGACGGCGCCGGAGACGACGAAGGCCAAGCCGAAGCACATCCCGAACGTCTTCAGGGACAGGCCGAAGAGTTCGATCTCGGGCTGCATGACCCCGAGACTAGGCGGTTCGTCCCGGCAAACGGATCACTGCAGATAGGGCATCGGGTCGACCGCCGACCCGTTGACCCTAACCTCGAAGTGCAGGTGGGCCCCGAAGGAGTTGCCGGTGTTGCCGACGTAGCCGATGACCTGGCCCTGGCCGACGCTCGCGCCGACGCTCGTCCCGAAGCGCGACTGGTGCGCGTAGCACGTCGACATCGTCGCGGTGTGCTGGACGCACGTGTAGTTGCCGTACCCGCCCGACGCACCGGTGCCCTGCATCAGCACGACGCGCCCGGAGTCGGCGGCGTGGATCGGCGTGCCCTCAGGCGCGCTGATGTCGATGCCGGCGTGCAGCCGACCCCAGCGCGGGCCGAACGGCGAGCTCATGGGACCGTTGACCGGCCAGACCATGCTGCCGTTGCCGCGCCTGATCGGCAGGTCGCCGGCGTACCGGCCCTGGGCGGCGCTGAGCTGGCTGGCGATCTTCTGCGACGCGGCCTCGAGTCCGTGGACGTGCTCCTCGAGGTTCTTGCGGTCGGCGCGCACGTTGCTCAGCGCCGCCGCCTTGCCGTCCTTCGTGCGCGTGTAGCCGACGCGCGTGCCGACGAGCTGCATCCGCACCTCGGCGATCTCGTCGCGACGCTTCTGGACGAGCGCCGTCACCGTGCGCTGGCGCGCCTCGAGCCTGCGCAGGCGCTTCTCGCTCTTGATCGAGTCGGTCCTCGCGTCGCGCACGATCGTCACGATCTTGCGGTCCTGGTCGGAGATGCGCTTGATGAACTCGCCGCGCTCGAGCAGGTCGGTGAAGCCGTCTGAGTTGAGCACGACGGTGACCATGTCCGGTGGCTCGGCCTTGTAGATCTCGACCAGGCGCACGCGCAGCTGCGTGCGCGTCTCGTCCAGGCGCTTGCGCAGGCGCACGAGCCGCGCGCGCTCGGCGCGCAGCTCGCTGCGCAGGCTCTCGAGCTCCGCGCGCCTGGCGTCGAGCGCGGTCTGGACGCGCTGCTGGCGCGTCTGCAGCGTCGCGATCTTGCCCTGCAGCCGGCGGATGCGGCGGTCATAGCCCGCGATCTGCGCCCGCAGCGCGCGCTCGGTGCCCTTCTTGCGGCTGATCTTCTCGCGGGCGTCGCTGATCTTCGACTGCAGCTCCTGCAGCTCCTGCTGCTTGGACTTGCCGGAGGACGGTACGGGCAGCACCGCCCACAGCAGGAGCGCCGCCGCGATGGCTGTCAGGAGAAGGCGGACGCGCATGCGAACGACGAGTCTAGGTTTGCGCTGCGCAGCAGATCAATCCGGCACCCGGGTTATGGAGCCTTGCGAGCGACCTTGCGCAAGGGCTGCGACAAGCGCCCGCAGTTCCCCTGCCTGTGCAGGCAGATCGGCGCCCGACCCTGGCAGCGCGGCGCAGCCGGCAGGCCGGGGTGCGCGGTTTGGCAGAATGGATCCATGGCTGCCACGAAGACGACGTTCACACGCGACGCCGGGCTGCAGTCCCGGATGATCCTCACGATGTTCCTGCTCGGTGCGTTGTACGTCGCGTTCGTCGGCGTGCTGTTCTACGCCGGCGTCCAGGGCATCATGATCCTGCTGATCGCCGGGGGCTTCGCCGCGCTGCAGTTCTTCACCTCCGACAAGCTCGCGCTGCATGCGATGGGCGCGCGTGAGGTGACGCCGCAGGAGGCCCCGGAGCTGCACTCGATGATCGAGCGCCTCTGCATCCAGGCCGACCTGCCCAAGCCGAAGATCGCGGTCGCCCACACGGAGATGCCCAATGCCTTCGCGCTGGGTCGCTCTCAGAAGAACGCCACGGTCTGCGCGACCACCGGGATCATGAAGATGCTGTCCCCAGCCGAGCTCGAGGGCGTCATGGCGCACGAGCTCGCGCACGTCAAGAACCGCGACGTGGCGATCATGACGATCGCCTCGTTCTTTGCGTCGGTCGCCGCCATGATCCTGCAGTTCGGCTTCCTCTTCGGCGGCGGCCACGGCGGCGGGGGCGGCGACGACGAAGGCCCGGGCTTCCTGGCGATCCTGCTCGCCTCGCTCGTCGTCTACGTGCTCTCCTTCCTGCTCATGATGGCCCTGTCGCGCTACCGCGAGTTCACGGCCGACCGCGGCGCCGCGCTC
>JAHWJM010000449.1 GCA_019348435.1 Actinomycetota bacterium | reverse complement strand
CGGGCAGGTCAATCGCGGCGAGCTGCTCGCGCAGCTCGTTGGCCTCGGCGGCGGACTCGTCGAACTCTCCGAGCTCCTCCTGGATCGCCTTGAGCTGCTGGCGCAGGATGAACTCGCGCTGCGTGCGGTCCATGTCGGACTGGACCTGGCTCTGGATCTCCGACCCGATCGAGATGACCTCGAGCTCGCGGGCGAGCGCCTCGGTCAGGCGCCGCAGCCGCTTGGCGACGTTCTGCTCCTCGAGCAGCGCCTGCTTGTCGTCCGTCGGCAGGCGCAGCGACCCGGAGATGATGTGGCTGAGCGCACTGGGCTCCTCGACGTTGGCGACCGCGATCTGCAGCTCCTCGGGCAGGTACGGGACGGCCTCGACGATCTGCGAGAACGTCTGCTGGACGTTGCGCATGAGCGCCGTCAGCTCCGGCGACTCCTCCACGATGTCGGGCCGCTCGGAGATCTCGGCGACGAGGTAGGCCTGCTCGTGGCGCCAGCGCTCGATCTTCACGCGCTGCGCCCCCTGGACGAGCACGCGCAGGGTGCCGTCGGGCACCTTGAGCATCCGGGCGATCACGCCGACGACCCCGACGTCGTAGAGCTCCTCCGGGCCCGGCTCCTCGAGCTCGGGCTGGCGGCTGGCGACCATGACGAGCATGCGGTTGCCGGCGAGCACGTCGTTGACGAGCTGGATCGAGCGCGGCTGTCCGATCGCCAGCGGCGTCAGCGTCTCTGGAAACGGCACGGTCTCGCGCAGCGGCAGCACCGGCAGCGTATGCGGAACGGGCTGCCCCACCCCGACTTCGATCTCACGCGCCGCGTTGCCGTCGGCGGCGATCTCGATCATGGCTCCTCGCCCTCTGGGGTGATCGTGCCGCCGCGCTCGATCGGCACGCTGCGGATGTGCGACTGCGGGTCGGCGAGCGGCAGCTCGACGCGCAGGATGCCGTCCTGGTAGGTCGCCCGCGCCTGCTCGGCGACGACCTCCGCCCCCAGCTCGATCGTGCGCCGGAACGGCCCATGCTCGATCTCGAGCTGCTGGTAGACGCGCGCCTCCGTGTCGGCTTCGCGGCGATGGCCGGTAAGCGTCAGCGCGCGGCCCTGGATCTCGAGGCCGAGGTCGCCGGCGTCGATTCCCGCCAGCTCCGCGTGGACGACGGCGCGCGGCGGATCGTCGGCGTAGAAGACGTCGACGGCAGGGCTGAAGCCGGTACGCCGCGACGTGAGCCCGACGTTGCCGAAGACGTCGCCGAACAGCTCGTCCATCTCGCGGCGCATCCGCTCGAAGTTCGCGAAGAGATCGCGCTCGCGGGCCATGACCGCGCAGCGTACCCACTGCACGGCGGCGCCTCGCGGCGATCAGACCTCGTAGACGGCTCCCTCCCGCGCGAGCTCGACTGGTCCGCCGAACGAGCGCCGTGCGTCGGTGACCGCCCGCGCGCCGTCCAGCTCGTCGGAGACGTGCGTCAGCACGAGCCGCTGTGCGCGACAGCCGGCGGCGTGCTCGCCCGCCTCGGCGGCCGTCAGGTGCCCGCGCGGGAGGTGGGGGTCGGGGCTTGCCAGCGTCGCCTCGAGAAGCAGCAGGTTCGTGTCTGCGGCGAAGACCTCGAGCGCATCCGTCGGGCCGTGATCGGCACCGAAGGTGAAGCGCCCGCCGCTCGTGGCGCGCACCTCCACGGCGTGGGTCGGCACATAGTGCGGGACCGGCTGGAAGCGCAGGTCGAGCGCGTAGACGTCCCGGACCTGGTCGCGGAGCGCGGCGGCGGCCGCCTCGAACGCTCGCACGTGTCGATACGAGAGGTCCACACCCAGCAACAGGTCCCGCTCCTGGGCGACCGCGACGACGGCGCGCGCCTCAGCCGCATCGCGCGCCAGCGGCTTCTGACAGAATACCGGCAGCCCGGCCGAGAGTGCCGCGATCGCCTGATCCGCATGCGCTGCGCTCGGCGTCGCGATCACCACTCCGTCGACGTCGGCGCCGAGAAGGTCCTCCAGCGAGCTGCCCGCATGGTCGCATCTATGTTGCCGCGCTACCGATTCGGCGCGCTCTTGGTCCACGTCGGCGACTGCACCGACGACTCCGACGCCGGTCGATACCACCGCCTCCAACCGGTTGAGCCCGATCCAGCCGACGCCCAAGAAGCCCAGGCGCGGTTTCATCAACGTCACGCTCATCCGAGCACCAGGGCCTTTACGAATCCATCGGGCCGGCGGGCAGCTGCCTCGAACGCCGCACCCGCGTCCGTCAGCGGGAAGGAGTGGGTATAGAGCTGGGTGGGATCGAGCCGTCCGCTCTCGATCGCTTCCGCGGCTCTGGCGATCCCCCCGATGTAGACGCGGGGATCGCGCTCGTGCGCGTTCACGACGTCCAGGCCGCGCCAGTTCCACATCTGCATGTCGATGCTGCGTCGGCCGTCCTGGTGGTACCCCGCGATCACCAGACGCCCCCTGGT
>JAHWJM010000448.1 GCA_019348435.1 Actinomycetota bacterium | reverse complement strand
CGCAGGATCGGCAGACGGGAGGCGCCGCGCGCCTCGAGGACGTCGTCGATCGACCCGCCGAAGTGGTGCTCCTCGGTGAGGATCGATAGCGCGGCGGCCCCGCCGAGCTCGTAGGCGCGGACGATCTGGCCGACCGCCGCGCCGGCGCGGATCTCGCCGGCCGAGGGCGACCGGCGCTTGTGCTCGGCGATGACCGACACCCCGGGGCTGGTGAGCGCCTCGGAGAACGGCCGATCGCGACCGCGCGCGGCGATGCGGCGCTCGAGGTCCTCGACCCGGACCCGCTCGGCCCGCCGTCGCACGTCCTGGCGGGTGCGCTCGACGATCTGCTCGAGCAGGTTCATGCGGCGCGGGTCAGCTCCACGTACGCCTCCAGCGTCCGCCGGGCGGCGCCCGAGTCGACCGCGGCCTGCGCGGCGGCGACACCCTCCGGGATCGAGGCGGTGGCCCCGCCCGCGTAGATCGCCGCACCAGCGTTGAGGACGGCGAGATCGCGTGCCGGTCCGCGCTCGCCGGCGAGGATCGACCGCGTCGTCGCGGCGTTCTCCTCCGGCCGGCCGCCTCCGACCGCGTCGGCGGGCGCCTCGGGCAGGCCGAAGTCCCCGGGCGAGACCGTGTAGCGCTCGATGCGCTCCGCGTTCACCTCGACAACCGTAGTCGGTGCGGAGGTCGACAGCTCGTCGAGGCCGTCCTCGCTGGAGACGACGAGCGCCGTCAGCTCTCGTGCGAGCAGCTGCGCGGTCAGGCCGCGGCGCCCGGCCTCGAGGCGGTAGGCCGCATCCTTCGTGCGCAAAGCCCCCGTGCGCAGCGAGAGCAGCAGCTCGCGACCGATCGCGACGCCGTTCGTGCGAAGGTGCGCGGCGGGAAAGCCGGGGAAGCCGACGATCTCGCCCGGCAGGCCCTTCGCGGCGCGCACGATCCGGCGCGTGAGGCGGACCTTGGGCGCGGTGCTCACGGAGCGCAACGCCGGGTTCATCACGCGCCGGTCGCCGAGGGTTCCGCGATAGCCGTTCGGTAGCCGCAGCAGCGACAGCGCGAACGAGCGATGGCTCGCCCACGAGCCGGTCGCCGCAGCGGCGCCGGCGCGGGGCGCGTCGAGCGGGGCGCACAGCATCCGCAGCCAGTTCGGCGCGAGGATCTCCGAGTAGGAGTTCATGAAGCACAGACGCTCGTGCGGCAGCGCGCGCGCGGCGGCCAGGTACGCGGGCAGGTCGAGCATGCGCACCGGGAGCACGATCTCGTGCGCCGCGTGCGCGGCCGCACGAGCGCGGTACGGCGCGACGTCCTCTACGCCGTTGAAGAGCAGGACGAGGTCGTGCTCGGCGCCGGCGGCGTGGCGCTCATAACTGCCCAGGAAGCGCTCGAACGTCTCCTGCCCGGCGGGCCCCCAGACGAGGTGGACGACAGCCGTCCGCGCGCTCACGACGCCGCCTCGCCCGCGTAGCCGCCCCGGCGCAGGCGCAGGCTGTCGGCGAACGAGATGCCGCGGTCGATGACGCCCGCCCCGGGCAACGGGTTGCGCGGCTGCCCGCCGGCGGCGCGCCAGCCGGCGATGCGGCCACGCAGCGCCGCCGTGTCCCGCGAGATCGCGAGATCGCCGAGCACCACGATCACCTCCGTTGCGATCGCTCGTGCGGCGGCGCGCGAGCGCAGCACGCCGTAACGGCGCAGGACGTAGCCGCGCCCGAAGCCGCCGTTGCGGCGCGATGCGACCGATCGGTGGCCGAACGTCGCCGACCCGATGTGGACGGCGACCGCATCGAGCGCAAGCGCCGTCTCCCAGCCGGCGTTGCGCAGCCGGACCGCGAGGTCGAAGTCCTCCATGTACGCCTGAATCATCTCGTCGAGCCCGCCGACCTGCTGCCAGGCGCTGCGCCGGAACGCGGCCGCGGCGCCGGCCGGGCCGGTCAACCCGGGACGGTCGGCGCGCGCGTGCGACGGCGGGTGGCCCTGCCAGCGCGGAAACGCGGCGAGCGTGCGGTCGGCGACGAGCCCTGCGCTGTCGATCGCTCGCTCGCCGGGACGGACGAGCAGGGCCGCGACCGAGCCGACCTGCGGGCGCTGCTCGAGCGGCGCCACGAGCCGCTCCACGAACCTCGGGCGCGCATCGACGTCGTTGTTCATCATCACGACGACGTCGCCGCCGCCGGCCGCCGCGGCGGCGTTGCAGGCGACTGCGTAGGGCATGTTGCGCTCCATGCGCACGAGCTGCACTTCGGGGAACTCGTCGGCCACGCGCTCGCCTTCGCAGCGGTCCCGGGCCTCTCTGATAAGAGTCGCGGCCGCTGCAGTCCCCATCGGGATCCATTGATCGGGACGCTCCGGATGGGCCACCAGCCGCCCCCGCTCCGTGGCCCGCTGCATCCGCGCCAGCGGTGTTTCGCCGGCCCTTCTGTCGGCACCGCCGGCTCCGAGTTCGTCTTCAGTCCCTGCCAAGCCAAGCATGTCTTGTTTGGAGA
>JAHWJM010000447.1 GCA_019348435.1 Actinomycetota bacterium | reverse complement strand
CACCCGCGCCGCCCGCGCCGCCTTGGCCGATCGTCGTCGGCGCCGTCGAGTCGTTGCCGTCATCGCCGCCGTTCGCGCCGCCGCCGCCTTCGCCACCGCCGCCGCCGTTCGCGAAGATGCGAGCGCCGCTCGCGACATCGATCGTCGGCGCGTCGAGCACGATCATGCCGCCCGAGCCACCGCCGCCGCCACCCGCCGAGAGGCCGGCACCGGTGCCGCCCGCACCGGAGGCGGCGCCGCCGGCATCCAACGGCAATGGAGCGCGCGTCGCGGAAGCCGAACGCGCCCGCATGCCAGACGTGCCACTCGAGCAGCCCACGGAGCACTTCGACGCGCCCGGCATCGTCGAACCCGAGCCGGCCGACGGCGAGGAGCGTGCCGCCGGGGCCGAGGCCGAGGCCGAGGCCGCCGACGCGGGTCGGCGACGACGGCGACGGCGAGCGAAGGCGCCCGCCGGCGCGGGAGCGCTGCTTGGCGGGCTGCATCCGTCGATGCCGCGCCGACGGCGCCTGGTGTTCGTGCTGCCGATCGTCGTCATCCTGCTCGCCCTGCTCGCGGCGCTGTACGTCTCGGGGGTGTTCGGCGGCAACGATCCGGAGTCGAGCCCCGTCGTGGCGGTGCCCACCGCCGAGCCCGTCGACCCGACGACGCCCGAGCTCGTCGTGGTCCCCGGCGCCAAGGACGCCAGTGCCGACGCCGTCGAGAAGGCCAAGGCGCGTGCGCGTGGCGAGGACGACTCGGGCTCCGCCGAGAGCGACAGCATCCGGAGTACGCCGGCGGCCAGCCCGCCGCCCGCGGCTGCCAGCCCGTCCGCGGCACCGGCGGCCCCGGCCGTCAGCCCGAACCACCCGGTGAAGAAGCCGGCGCCCAAGCCGGCGACGAAGCCGGCGCCCACGCCGGACGAGGAGAAGCAAATGGACGCCGGCGGTGGAGCGACCGGCGCCGAGCAGATCCCGCCCCCCGCGGACGCGTCGGACGTCCCCGACCTCGCACCGCCGTCCGAGTCCGGCACCACTCCGTAGCGATGGGCGACCACAGCGCGGACGCTCCCGCGACGCTGGAGGCTGAGATCCAGCGCGTGGGGCGCGCGCTGCACGACGCGTTTCCGTCGCACCGTGCGCGCCCGCTGAAGGCGCTCGACGACCGCGCGATGGATCTCGCCGCGCAGGACGCCGAGCTGCGCGCCGCGCTCTTTCGGTTCGTCGACGTCGTGCCTGCCTGCCGCTCGCTGGACGACCTCGCGGCACACCTGACGGGCTTCCTCGACGGGGTCGGCGAGCGGCCGCCGTCGCTGCGCGCGGCAATGCGGATGGGCGATACCAAGGCCGGCCGGGCGGCGCTCGGCGCAGCCGGCGCAGCCGGCGTGCGCCACATGGCGCATCGCTTCATCGTCGGGGAGGACCCGCGCGCGGCGCTCCCGACGCTGCGCCGCCTGTGGCGCAACGGGATCGCCGCCTCGGTCGACCTGCTCGGCGAGGCGACCGTCACCGCCGCCGAGGCCGATCGCTACGCGGCGCGCTGCGACGACGCCCTGCGCACCCTCGCCGGCGCCTACGACCGGCTCCCGGGCAACCCGCTGCTCGAGCACGACGCGATCGGGCCCCTGCCGCGGGCGAACCTCTCGGTGAAGGTGTCGGCGCTCACGCCGCTGCTGCGGCCGGAGGCCCCGGAACGCGGCAAGCGCGACGCGGCGCCGCGCCTGCGCGCGCTGCTGCGTCGCGCGCACGAGCTCGACGCGCACCTGCACATCGACATGGAGTCACTCGATTCCCGCGAAGCGGTGCTCGAGCTCGTCCTCGACCTCCTCGGCGAGCCGGAGTTCGCCGAGGGGCCGAGCGCGGGCGTGGTGCTGCAGGCATACCTGCGCGACTCGCACGCGACGCTCGACACGATCCTGCAATGGACAGGTCGCACCCCGCGCTCGCAGCGGCTCGTGGTGCGGCTCGTCAAGGGCGCGTACTGGGATCACGAGGTCGTCGAGGCGCGCCAGCACGGCTGGAGCGTCCCGGTCTTCGAGCGCAAAGCCGACTGCGACGCGAACTTCGAGGCGCTCACCGCGCGACTGCTCGAGGCGCGCCCGCTCGTGCGCGTCGCGATCGCCTCGCACAACCTGCGCTCCGTCGCGCACGCGATCGCCCGCAACCGGATGCTCGGCGCAGGACCCGCCGATGTCGAGTTCCAGGTCCTGCGCGGCCTCGGCGACGAGCTCGGCCAGGCGCTCGCGGCGAGCGGGCTGCGCGTGCGCGCGTACTGTCCCGTCGGCGACCTCGTCGCAGGTATGGCGGACCTCGTGCGCCGGCTGCTGGAGAACACCGCCAACGACAGCTTCCTCGCCGACCAGGCGCACGGCGTGCCGCTCGAGCAGCTGCTGGCCGCACCCGAGCCGACGGCGGCGTCATGAGCCAGGCGCTGCCGCCGTTTCGCAACGAGCCGGTCCTCGAGCTGCGCCGCGCGAGCGAGC
>JAHWJM010000446.1 GCA_019348435.1 Actinomycetota bacterium | reverse complement strand
GACGGTGGCTGCGATGCGCGGAAGGCCCACCAGCAGCCCGATACCGAAGAAGAGCGCGATCAGACTCAGTTGCTCGAGGCGCGGCGCCACGGGTGGTCCGACGGTGCCCGCGGCGACGGCCAAGATGGCGAGCGCCTTCTGGCCGTCGTTCGCAGCGTAAGCCAGGCATTGGGCGCCGAAGGCGGTACGGTGCGCCCAGCCCAGCCGGCTGGCGTGCCCCCCAATTGGGGCGTGCCGCAACAGTCTGATCAAGAGCCAGGCCACGAAGCCACCCACCAGCGGCGCCGCGAGCCCGATGAGCAGCACCACCCCGACGGCCTGCCATGCGACCGGCAATCCGAGTCCCAGCCCCGCCCCGGTGATGCCTCCGATCAGGGCCAGGGTGAGGCTGGTCGGTAGGCCCAGCCGCGCCAGAGCTGCCACGACAAGGACCGCGGTCAAGACCGCCACCAGAAACGCGAGCTGCGGCGTCGAACCGTCCTGCTCCACCGTGCCAACCAGCGAGGTGGCGACTGTCGTCGCCACCGCCGTACCGAACAGCGGCGGCACGAGCACCAGCGCGGCGAGCAGGAGCCCGATCGCGGCCAGCGGCGACAGCGGCGCCGCCGGGCCCGACATGTCGATGATTGCCTCCTGCGCTCGGGGCAGGTAGCCGGCGGCCAGCACGGCGGCGCCGCGCAGCACGTGGGTCTCACCGCGCCCGACCGGCATCGCGGGACCCAGCAGCCCGGGGAACACGCCGCCCCCGCCGGGCCCCTTGGAGCACGGCTGGACGGCATCCAGCACGCCGACGATCCGCAGGGAGTCATCGGGGCGTGTGCAGGCGAGCCGCACCTCGGCGAGCGCGGGGTCGCGGAGGAGGTCGCGCGCGCTCTCCTCGCCGACGGTGAGACGGCCCGACGAGTAGCTCGTGCGCTCGCCCAGGTCGAGTTCGCGCACCTCGTGGACCATCCGAGCCAGCCCTGTCTGCGCATTCATCTTCCCGACTCCTTCCCGACTGTCGACAAGGATATTCCCTGCCGGCGTGGCGCGCCAATCTCGACGAGGCCGGCCGCGACCACGGAGCTCTCTGGTCGAGTCAATCGGAGTGTTCGGTCCCTCGGCCGGGTAGCCGCTGGGTGTGGCGGCGATCATCACGGGCTCTGACTCGGGCATCGGAAAGGCGACGGCGGTCGCGCTGGCGCGCCGCGGCCACGATGTGGGCATCACCTACAGCCGCGATGCGGACGGCGCGCAGGCGACGGCCGAGGAGGTGCGCGCGCATGACCGGCGCGCGGAGGTGCGCCAGCTCGACCTCACGCAGAGCGACGATGTGCAGCCGGCGATCGACGAGCTCGCCGATGCGCTGGCAGGCCTGGATGTGCTCGTCAACAACGCCGGGACCGGTGCCGACACGCCGTTCTTGGAGCTCGAGCTGGCGCAGTGGCACGACGTGCTCGACGTCGACCTCACCGGCGCGCTGCTCACGGCGCAGGCCGCGGCACGGCGGATGGTCGCCAGCGGCACGCGCGGGCGGATCGTGAACGTCACGTCGGTGCACGAGCATGTGCCGCTGCGAGGTGCCACGCCCTATGTCGTCGCCAAGCATGGTCTTGGCGGGCTGACGAAGATGATGGCGCTCGAGCTCGCCGAGCATGGGATCACCGTCAACTCGGTCGCACCCGGCGAGATCGCCACGCCGATGACCGGCCAGGAGGACGAGGATCCGCGGCAGGCGCGGCGGCCCGGGGTGCCGGCCGGTCGGCCCGGCGACGCTCGAGAGGTGGCTGAGCTGATCGCATACCTGACCTCGGCGGAGGCGAGCTATACGACCGGTGCGTCCTACGTCGTCGACGGCGGGCTGCTGCTGATGGCAGCGCAGGCGAACTTGATCGCGATGCGCTGACAGCCCAGGCACCGCGCCATTCCCGGCGCCCACGGGCCGCTGCGCGCTCAGGGTCGCGCGTGGTGGCTGATCACGTGGCTCAGAACGCGGCAGCCGGGGCAGGCACCGATGTACGAGTCCCCGCGCATGACGTCCTCGACGCTCTCCGGCAGCGGCGGCGGATCCTCGCCGCTGGCCTGCGCTTCGTCGGCCAACGTCGCAAAGCGCGGCTCGTGGTGATGCGGCGCATAGGCCAGCGGCGTTCCGCACCAGGCACAGAACTGAGGTCTTGGAGGCGTACCCACCATGGTCTTAAAGCTCGACGCGTGCCATTTCCGCGGCCGTCGTCAGCGCATCCGACAGTAGCACTCGCCGCTCGGACCGAGTCTTCGCCACGCCACGCCGACAGACGGTCCTTCAACCCGCCTGCTCCTCCGCACGGCCGGCAGTCGGCACAACGATGGGCGCGGGCGCTGGGCGAACCTCGAGGAGCCGATCGGGTCGCTACGCCCTCACGACGAGCGGATCGCCCGCGCGGCGGCGCGTCGGCAGCCCGCGGCGGCGTAGAGCTCCCAGCGCGACGTGCGGGCGACGCGGCGAAAGC
>JAHWJM010000445.1 GCA_019348435.1 Actinomycetota bacterium | reverse complement strand
AGCTGTGCAGCGGCGGCGACCCCGCGGGTGGGGGTGCGATCGCAGCGGCCACCGGGGAGGCTGATGGCTCCCGCGCCGGTGCGGTGACCCTCCCTCCCAGGCGCCCTTCGAGGTGCTCCACGCGGGCGGCGAGCGATCGGGAGGCCGGGTCGAGCTGGGGGGCGGCGGCCTCGACGAGCGCGAGCTCCAGGCGGGTCCGCGCGTCGGCGCCGTCGGCCACCGCGTGCCACGCCTTGGCCAGCAGGTCGAGCACCCGGACGGTGTCGGCACGCGCCAGGCGGCCCGCTTGCTCAGCCAGCCGGCGGTCGCGCTCGGGCGTGAGCGCGAGCTCTGGCGGCACGTCGCCCAGCGTCTGGACGATCATCAGGTCGCGCGCGTGGGCCTCGAGGTCGCGCAGGAACGCACCGGCGTCGCGCCCCGAGTGAATGAGCGCGGCGGCCGCGTGCAGCGCGGCGCGGGCGTCGCGGGCCGCGACGGCGTCCAGGGCGCCGAAGAGCAGATCGGCGTCGGCGACGCCCAGCACGGCGAGGACGTCGTCGGTCGAGATGGTGGTGCCGGTGCGGGTGCCGAGGGCCGTCCCGTGGCTGCCTGAGGCGGGTCCCGCTTCTGTGTAATTGACCAGCTGCTCGAGCGTGCCCAGCGCGTCGCGGAAGGATCCCGTCGCGTGGCGCGCGAGCAGGACGACGGCGTCGGGCGCGATCGCGATCCGCTCGGCCTGCGCGACGCGCTTGACGACGGCGGCGAGCTGCTCGACCGTCGGCCGCGCGAAGTCGAAGCGGTGGCAGCGGTCGACCACCGTCGGCAGCACCTTCGAGGCCTCCGTCGTGGCGAGCACGAAGACCGTGTTCGGCGGCGGCTCCTCGAGCGTCTTGAGAAACGCGTTCCACGCCTGGGTGGAGAGCATGTGCGCCTCGTCGAGGATGTACACCTTGTGGCGCCCGGACACCGGCGCGTAGACGACGCTCTCGCGCAGGTCGCGGATATCGTCGACGGAGTTGTTCGACGCGGCGTCCATCTCGATGACGTCCAGCGAGTTCGCCGAGGCGATCGAGGCGCACGAGTCGCAGCGGCCGCAGGGCTCGACGGTCGGACCGTCCTCGCAGTTCAGGCACGCCGCGAGGATCTTCGCCATCGAGGTCTTGCCGGTCCCGCGCGAGCCGACGAAGAGATAGGCGTGATGGACCTTGTCCTGCGTGACCGCGTTGCGCAGCGTGCGCACGACGTGGTCCTGGCCCACGACATCGGCGAACGTGCGCGGGCGATGACGGCGGTAGAGCGAGGGGACCTCGGGCACGGCTGTCGAGGATAGCTTTGAAGGCGGGCGGTCACCCGCGCCGGGCGGGAGCCGATTGAGGGGATACGGTCTCGCCGATGGCGCGAATCCGCTTCGTGGTCGGGGTGCTCGTCGGCGCCGTCGCGCTGCGGCTGCTGGCCGGCCCAGGGCTCGTGAACTACGACACGCTCTACACGCTCGTGTGGGGCCGCCAGCTCGCCCGCGGCACGCTGCCCGACCTCGAGGTCGCGATCGCACCCACGCCGCACCCGCTGGCGAACCTCGGCGCGGTGCTGCTCTCGCCGCTGAGCTCGATCGAGTTCGACGGGCTGCACGGCGAGCTTGGCGCGATGGCGGTCGTCGCGCTGGCCTACGTCTCGCTGGCGCTGCTGGGCTGGGTCGTCTTCGCACTCGGCCGCGCGTGGTTCAACACTGCGGCCGGAGTGCTGGCCGCCGTGATCGCCCTGACCAAGTCGCTCGGCAAGGAACTGGCCGACGTCGACGTGCGGGTGAACTGCGTGACGCCGGCCGCGGTGAAGACGGCCATGTTCGACCAGATGACGCCGGAGCACATCCAGTTCATGCTCAGCAAGATCCCCATGGGCCGCTTCGGCACGCCCGAGGAGTCGATCGACCCGCGCAAGGCCGCGCGCCTGCTCCGCCTCGGTGAGCACTACCTGGCCGCCCACCCGGAGCACGAGCGGCGCATCTGGCGCGTCGACCTCGTCGCCATCGTCCTCGACGCCGCCGGCCGCGTCGTCGATACCGTCAACCGGTCGCTGAAGGGGTGAGGGCGGAGCACATCGACCCGGCCAAGGGCGTGGTCGTCATCGTCCCCCCGAGCGACGAATACGGCGTCTCCCTCTGGGGCGACGCCGGCGACGCCGCTGACCTGCAGGGACCCAGCCTGAACTGGTCTGTCCCGAGAAGTCGAGCGGAGTCCGTATCGACGACGCGACGGACCCAAAGGTCTGGTACCTCGCCGCCGAGCGCCAGCGCCGTGAGGCGGAGCTGGCCGCGCACGAGAAGCGGCTCACCGAGCTGCAGGCCGCCTGGGAGCAGGGCGTCGCCCGCACGCCGACCTGGACGGTCCTCGAGCCGAACCAGATGAAGTCGGCCGGCGGCGCCACGTTCGAGAAGCAGGCGGACAACTCGATCCTCGTCACCGGGCCGAACGCGACGCCCGAGACGTACACCCTCAAGTTCGACACCAAG
>JAHWJM010000444.1 GCA_019348435.1 Actinomycetota bacterium | reverse complement strand
TGGCACGCTTCCGTCGAGGATCACGGTCGGGTTCGTACCGGCGATGTCCTCGCCGCGGTAGATGTACGCCCGTCCGGCCCCGCGGCAGCTGGCTCCGGCCGCAGCGCTCGCGCAGTGCGAGCCCGGCTGCGCCGTCGCGGGAGTCTCGTTGAACCGGCGCGCGCCGACCACGATCTCCGGCCTGCCGCCGGCGTCCATGTCGCCGATCTGCACCGTCGTCGGCATCGTCTTCTCGCACAGCCCGATACCGGCGTTGCCCTCGCATGCCGGCAGTCCCTCGGGTGCGAGCACCTCGCGCCCGAAGCCCGCGCCGCGGCCGGTCAGCACGCGGTCGGCGGCCGGCATGTCGATGCGCTTGAGCACCGCACGCGTAGCGCCGTCGATGACGTAGACACGCCCGACGTCGACGACGCCGCCCACGTCCACCCCGGTGGCGCCGATCAGCAGCTCGGGCACGCCGTCGGGCGGACCGATCGGGTTGGCGGGGCAGGTCTGGCCGGATCTGCCACCGGGACAGCTGCCCAGGTCAGAGAAGGGCGCCGCTGTCGGCCGTAGGCCCACCTTTCCCGTCCCGAGCAGGCCGAACTGCGCGTTGCCGCCGGCGCCACCGAGGTCGGGAGCGGTGATCGTGTCGATCAGCGCCCCCGTCGCGCCGCTGTAGACGTACACACGCCCCTGGGTGTTGAAGCCGGCCACCTGCGGGGAGATCAGGTCCTGCCTGCCGTCGCGGTCGAGGTCGCCGGCGAGTTGCAGCGCGAGCGAGAAGAGCCCGAGGTCCTCGGGTTGCGGGCTGTCGATCCGCTGCGCGTTGTATGAACGCGGCAGTCCGTTTCCGGCGGCGAGAACCGGTGATGCAGCGACGCCGGCCATCAGCGCAATACCGGCGGCCAGTGTCGCCGATCGCGCAGCCGAAGAGCGATGCCACAACATAAGCCGCCTCCCCTCTCACACTGACCGCGAAGTCGATCGCCGAACCCGTCGATGTGCACTGCGCAGCTGCGGGCGGCGGGTAGCGTTGCACACCCGCACCTAGTGCGCAAAGGATTTCACACCGTGATTCCGAGCGCCGAGGATGCGGGTCTCAGCGGCGGACAGCCGGCACGGCGTCACCCGCGAGGATCGCCGCGAGCTCGTCTCCCGTCAGGACCTCGCGCTCGATGACCGCGGCGGCGACGCGGTCGAGCACGACGCGCGAGCGCTCGAGCACTCCGCGCGCGCGGGCCTGCGCCTCCGTCACGAGCCGCGAGACCTCCTCGTCGATCCGCCGCGCCGTCTCGTCGGAGTGGTCGGCGCCGCGTTCGCCGTCACCGTGGGTGACAACCCCGAAGCCTTCACTCATGCCGAGCTCGAGGACCATCTGGCGGGCGATCTGGTTGACGCGCAACAGGTCTCCCGCGGCGCCCGAGGTCACCTCGTCGAAGACGAGCGCCTCGGCCGTGTGACCGCCGAGCAGCGCCGCCATCTCGTCGAGCAGCGTCGAGCGCGAGTGCAGCAGCCGATCGCCGTCTTCCTCGCGCGTCAGCACGGCGCCGAGCGTCCGCCCGCGAGGGATGACGCTGAGCCGGTGCGGGACCCGCGCGCCCGGCAGCGCGTGCCCGACGACGGCGTGCCCGGCCTCGTGGTAGGCGACGATCCTGCGCTGCTCGTCGCTGATGCGATGTGTGCCCGCCACGCCGAGCAGGACGCGATCCATCGCATCGCCGATCTCGGCGCTGGTGATCTGCCGCTTGCGGCGACGGATCGCGAGCAGCGCCGCCTCGTTGAGCAGGTTCGCGAGATCCGCACCGGAGAAGCCGCTGGTCTGGCTCGCGACGGCGTCGAGATCGACCGCCGGGCTCAGCGGCTTGTTGTGCCCGTGCACCTTGAGGATCTCCCGTCGCGCGTCGCGGTGGGGTAGCTCGAGCGTGATCGTCCGGTCAAAGCGCCCCGGACGGACGAGCGCAGGATCGAGGATCTCGGCCCGGTTGGTCGCCGCCATCACGACCACGCCCTCGCTGCCGCCGAACCCGTCGAGCTCGATCAGGATCTGGTTCAGCGTGCTCTCCGTCTCGCGCGTGGCGCCGTCCGTCCCGCCGCCGCGCTGGGCGCCGATCGCGTCGATCTCGTCGATGAAGACGATCGCCGGCGCCATCCCGCGTGCCTCGGCGAACAGGTCGCGAACGCGCGCCGCGCCGACGCCGACGTCGGGCTTGAAGATGAGCGGCACGCCGTGCACGCGCGCGAACCGCCGGACCTGCTCGGGCGAGACCACCGGCTCCTCCGGCGGGTGGGGGATCCCTGCGGCCTCGTAAACCTGAGCCATCCCACGCTTGCTCTGCTGCAGCGCGATCTGCGACGGGCGAAGGCCTTCGACGTTGAAGTCCTCGCGGAGCTGCGCCTCGAGGGCGAGCCAGTGCTCGTTGTTCGAGTCGAGCCGGTGGATCCGGCCGTGCCGAAAGGCGAGATACGCGACCGCCCGGTAGACGTCCTCGTAGTGATCCATCCGCGGGA
>JAHWJM010000443.1 GCA_019348435.1 Actinomycetota bacterium | reverse complement strand
TGTTCGAATCCTCGGTGCCGGCTCTGGTGTCGGTCCAGACCGCGACCGCCCGGTCGTCGCCGGTGACGAGGCCCAGGCGGTTGCCGAGGTCGGGCAGGCCGCGCTCGCTGCCAAAGCCGATCCGCGAGTCGAAGGGCTGGCTCGCGAGTCGCAGGCTCGGCGTGAAGGTGGCGCCGGCGTCCGTCGAGGACTGCAGCGAGACCTCGTTGGACAGGTTGTCGGGGTCCTCGCGGCGGTCGTAGTACACGACGTCGAGCCGGCCGTTGGGGGCGACGGCGAGCTTGGGCAGGTACTGCGCCGTACCGTCGTCGCGGGGGGAGTCGTTGACGCGCACGGGCTCGCTCCAGTCCGCGGCGCCCGGGCGCAGCGACCACAACCTCACGTCTGGATCACCGTCGCGGCCGTCCTCGAACGCGACGTAGAGCTTCCCGCTGCCCGGGTCGACCTCGAGCGAGGGAAACGGCGGCAGAAACGCGATGAACCGCCGCGTCGGCACCACCCGGTCGTCGACGACGGACTCCGTCCACGTCGCGCCGCCGTCCAGCGACCGCGCCACGACGAGCGTGAAGTGGCCCGAGTACGGCGGTCCTCCCTCGGCTCCGTGGCCGCCCTCGTAGTCCAGCGTGTCGTCGCGGACGTCGAGGTAGAGCAGGTAGAGCTCGCGCCCCGGTCCCACGGCGGCCGACGGGGCGAGCACGCGGGCGCGGGCGGGCGAACTGGCTCGGATGGGCCGACTCCAGGTGCGCCCGCCGTCGTCGGAGCGCGCCACCACGATCGGGTTGGCCGACGTGAACCGCAGGGTCCCGACGTCGCGTGCCTGCACCCAGCTGACGTACAGCCTCCCGGTCCGATCGGGATCGGCCGCGATGCGCACCTGGAAGGCGAGCGGCCCCGCTACTCTCCGCGGCGCGGAGAGCGTCCGGCCGCCGTCGCGCGAAGACGCCACCCAGACGGAGCTCGGCCTGTTGCCGCGACCCTGCAGCGTCACGTAGGAGACATGGAGGGTGCCGTCGGATGCGAACGCGGCATCGGGCGCGTAGCACTTGCGCCCCGGGCCCGGCGGGATCGGCACCCGGGTGCGCCTCCAGCTCGCGCCGTCGTCGCGCGAGACATGCAGCGCACAGGAGAAGTCGGGCGAGTCGATCCGGCTGGTGACGACGAGGTTGCGGCGCTCGCGAGGATTGCGGGCCACGCTGGGCGAGTTGTGGGCGCTGATGTCGCTGAGGTCGCGCGCGCCGATGTTGACCGGACCGTCCGGCTCCGCGAGCCGGACCTCGTCAGCGGGCATGAGCACCGAGGCGAGGACCAGCAGCGCGCCCACGAGCAGCAGCGCCACGCCAACGAGCAAGCGGCGCGGAAGCGAGCGGACATCGAAGCGGCGCATGACGCTGGGCAGCGTAGCGCTACGTGTCGTCGGCCCCTACCGTCGGCGCAGCGGAAACGGCTTCGCGGTGAAGCCCATCAGCGCCTGTGCCGTCACCCACACCGGCGTCTGGCGGCTCGAGCGCGAGTAGCGCACCGCGCCGCTGGAGCTCTGCAGGGAGCGCAGGTACTCGATGGGCGATCGCGCACCGCGCCGGTGCAGGCGCGCCGGCGAGCGCCCCGCGGCCGCAAGGCCCTGGATCGCCCACGCCGTCGACTGCGCGTTGGACGCATGGCCGGGCGTGAGCGGCATGCCGCCGTCGCGGTTCTGCTTCGCGGCGAGGAACGCAGCCGCTCGCCTGACCGTCTTGGAGCGGCGCTTGCCCGCGGCGACCAGCGCCTGCAGCGCGGCGGCGGTGTCGTCGATCCCGCTGCGGCCGCCCTTGCCGGCGAAGTTGTAGCCGCCGTCGCGGTTGTGCTGGGAGAGCAGCCATCCCGCGGCAGCCCGCACGGTGCGATCCTTGCGCGAACGGCCCGCGGCACGCAGCGCGAGGATCGCGAACGCCGTCTGGTTGGCGAGGCCGGCGAACGAGCCGTTGCGGCGGCGCATCGCGATCAGCTCGCGGACGAGGTTGCGCCCGCGGACGGAGTGCGCCGAGCGGCCGGCGGCGCGCAGCGCGAGGATCGTGCGCTCGATGTCGGCGATGCCGCGCACGCCGCCGATGCCGCGCACGATGTAGTCCACCGGCGAGCGGCCGTTGCGGCGCACGCGGTTGGGGTTGCGGCCGGCCGCGGCGAGCCCGAGCACCGCCCAGCTCGTGTGCAGCTGCGTGGAGCCGCGGCGCGGGTCGGCGCCGAAGCCGCCGTCGGCGTTCTGAGCCTTCGCGAGGTAGGCGACGGCACGCGCAGAGTTGCGATCGGCGGCGTGCGCCGGTGCCGGTGCGGCGAGCGCGGCGCGAAGCGCGGCCGCCGACGTCGATACTTCAGCCAGAGCATGACGCGGCGCAGGCGCATTCCCGAGCCGGACCCCGATCCGGACCCGGACCCGGCACCCGACGACCGGGCGTGGTCGGCGCGCACCAACCTGCACGAGCGCGACGTCGGCAAGGACGACGTCCGCTACACGCCGCTGCCCG
>JAHWJM010000442.1 GCA_019348435.1 Actinomycetota bacterium | reverse complement strand
GGTCGGCCTCGAGCGCCTCGGCTCGCTGCACCTCAACGACTCGCAGATGCCGCTGAGGTCAAACGTCGATCGCCACGCGAACATCGGCGAGGGCGAGCTCGGCGAGGACGGCTGCGCCGTCTTTCTCTCCGAGCCGCGCTTTCAGGGCCTGCCGCTCGTGCTCGAGACGCCGGGGCCGGAGCGCTCCGGGCCGACAGCCGAGGAGCTCGCGCTGACGCGCGCCTTGCGCGAGCGGGGGCTCGCGGCGCGCCGCGGGTGAGCGGCGCTGCGTGTCGCGGCCGGCGCCGCGCGGTAGCTCGGGCGCCCTGTCGGGTACGCAGCGAGCATGCCAAGAGAGCGAGAGAACTACGACCTGCCCAAGCGCCCGCCGCTGCCGTTCCGTCAAGCGATCGTCATGTTCGGTGCCGTCGCGCTGGCCCTCGGCCTCTGGTTCTTCCTGCCCAGCTCGCCGATCGTCGTCGCGCTGATCGCGATCCTCGTGCTCGCCGCGGTCTTCATCGGCGTCGGCACCGTGCTGCGCTCCAAAGAGCTCGACGAGAAGCCCGGCCGCAACCCCGTCACGCCGCCGAGCATCGACACGTAGGCGCCGCTGCGCGCGGGGCCGCGCCTGCGTTCAGATCGCGAGCGCCGCGGGTCCGAGCACCTGCTCGAGCTCCGCGCGCAGCGTGGGCGTCGGCGCGACCTTGTAGGACGGACCGAGCTTCAGCGTGCGCGGATCGCCCGAGCTCATCTGCACCTCGAGCAGCACCTCGCATTCGCCGGGATAGTTGGCGAGCAGGCTCTTGAGGTCATCGATGATCGACGCCTGCAGTGAGGCGGCGTCGCGGATCGTCACGTGCAGCGGCCCGGGACCGACCTTGCGGGTGGCGGCCAGCGCCTTGGCCTGCTCGACCTCCTCGGGCGTCGGCTCGAAGAGCTCGACCGTCTGCACGACGAGGCACGTCTTGTCGGCATCCTTGTGGTCGACGCGGCCCCGCACGATGACCACGGAGTCCACGCCCAGTGCGCCCTCGTACTCGGCCAGGGCCTTGCCGAAGACGAGGATCTCGACGGAGCCCTCGAGGTCGTCGAGCGTCGCGAACATCATGTGATCGCCGCTGCGCGTGCGGATCTTCTTCGCCGCGGTGATGATCCCGCCGGCGTTGACCCAGTCCTTGTCCTTGCGCTCGACCAGCTCGATGAGTGGGCAGTCCACGCGCTGGCGCAGCGCCTCGCGCACCTGCTTGAGCGGGTGCGCGGAGATGAACAGCCCGATCGACTCCTTCTCGATCGCCAGCAGCTCTGGCTGCTCGAACTCGTCGTCGGGGATCGGCGGGTGCTGCGGCGCGGCGAACGCCGCCGCGGCGCCGCTCGTGTCGTCGCCACCGCCGCCGCCCCAGTCGAGGCCGTCGAAGATCGAGCCCTGGCCGATCTCGAGGTCCTGCTGGACCTTCTGCCCAGCGCCCTGGGCCTGCTCGAGCACGCTGAGCATGCCCTTGCGCGTCGCGCCCGTCGAGCCGAACGCGCCGCACTTGATGAGCGCCTCGATGGCCTTCTTGTTCACCGAGCGGCAGTCGACGCGGGCGCAGAAGTCCCACAGCGATGTGAACGCCCCGCCGTCGCGACGCGCCTCCTTGATCGCCTCGACCGCCGCGTGGCCGACGCCCTTGACGGCGTCGAGCCCGAAGCGGATGTTGCCTTCGCTGACGACGAAGTCGTGGTCTGAGACGTTGACGTCGGGCGGCAGGATCTCGATGCCCATCTGCTCGGCCTGCGTCGCGAAGAACGGCACCTTGTCCTTCGTCGACATGACCGAGCTGATCAGCGCCGCCATGTACTCGGCCGGATGGTTGGCCTTCAGCCATGCCGTGCGGTAGGCGATGAGCGCGTAGCACGCGGCGTGCGAGCGGTTGAACGAGTAGTCGGCCGCCTTGACGTTCGTCGCCCAGAGATGCTCGATGACCTGGTCGCGGGTGCCCGAGGCGCGGCAGCCCGCGCGGAACTCGGGTTCGAGCTTCGCCATCGCCGCGCGGTTCTTCTTGCCGATCGCCTTGCGCAGGTCGTCGGCCTTCGCGCCCGAGAAGCCGGCGAGCGTCTTGGCGATCTGCATCGACTGCTCCTGATAGAGGATCACCCCCTTCGTCGACTCGGTGATCGGCCTCAGTCGCTCGTCGGCGTACTCGATCGTCTCCGGGTTGCGCTTGCCGCGTGCGTACGTCGGGATCTGATCCATCGCACCCGGCCGGTACAGCGCGACGAGCGCGACGAGGTCGTCGAACTCCGTCGGGCGCACGTTGCGCAGCGCCTTCTGCATCCCCTCGGACTCGAACTGAAAGACGCCGATCGAGTCGCCGGCGGCAAGCATGTCGTACGTCGGCTGGTCGTCGAGCGGCAGGTTGGCCATGTCCGGGCGCGCCCCGCTCGAGCGCTCGATGATGTCCAGTGCGTCCTCGATGACGTCGAGGTTGCGCAGGCCGAGGAAGTCCATCTTCAGCAGCCCGAGTTGCTCGACGGGCTTC
>JAHWJM010000441.1 GCA_019348435.1 Actinomycetota bacterium | reverse complement strand
GGGTGCGATCACGTTGTGACGACTCCCTCCGGAGATCGACCCGAAGGTGCAGACGACGGGATGCACCGGGTTCACCTCACGGCTGATGACCTGCTGCACCGCCGTGATGATCTGCGCCGCCACCGGGATGGGGTCGACCGACAGGTACGGGTACGCCGCGTGTCCCCCCTCGCCGCGCACGACGATGCGGATCGTGTCGTCCGACCCGCTGTTCGGGCCGGCGCGCAACGCGATCGTCCCGGTCGGATACTCGCTCGCGACGTGCAGCGCGACGACTGCCTCGGGAACGGGATCGTCCAGCACACCTTCGGCGACCATCGGCTCGGCGCCGCCCGGCCCCTCCTCCGCCGGCTGGAAGTACAGCGCGACCCTGCCGCCGACGTTCCCCGCGCGCCACAGCAGCTCCGCCAGGCCGAGCACGATCGCGACGTGCGCGTCGTGGCCGCACGCGTGCGACATGCCCGGGTTCTCCGAGCGGTATCCCTCGCGCCCCGGTGCTTCGGGCACCGGCAGCGCGTCGATGTCCGCGCGTACTGCGATGCAGCGCTCGCCGCTGCCGAGCACCGCGACCACACCCGTGCCCACGACCCGCCGGTGCGCCACGCCGAGCCGGTCGAGCTCGGTGCGCGCCGACGCGTACAGGGCCTCGCGTTCGAACTCGTCGGGGCGCGCGGCGTTGCGCTCGATCGCCGCGAGGTTGACGCGGGCGACCGCGCGAACCGCCACGTCCTGCTGGACCGCCATCGGGCGCGAAGGCTACTCGTCAGGCGCGGCCGGCTCGCCACGGCGGGCGCGCGGCAGGGCATCGATGACGTCGCGTGCGATCACGCCGCCGGCGCCGTGCTCCTCGGCGGCGACGCGACCGGCCGCGGCATGGCGGCGAACTCCGGCGCAGGCGGCCGCGAACGGATCCATCCCCTTGGCCAGGTGCGCGCCGATGATGCCGCTCAGCACGTCGCCGGTACCGGCCGTCGCGAGCCCCGGCGCGCTCAGGTCGTTGATGGCGACGGTCCCGTCGGCCCGCGCGATGATCGTGTCGTCGCCCTTGAGCACGACGATGGCCTGCGCGCGCCGCGCCGCCTCGCGGGCGCTGCGCAGCCGCCGCCGGCCGACCTCGTCGCTCGACGTGCCCAGCAGCCGCGCGAGCTCGCCGGCGTGCGGCGTGAGGACCGTCGGCGCCTTCCGTACTGCCAGCGAGTCGAGCGCGCCGGCGTGGGCGTTGAGGCCGTCGGCGTCGAGCAGCAGCGGCACGTCCGCCCGCGCCGCGACCTCGCGCAGAAACGCGAACGCCCCATCGCGGCGCCCCGCGCCAGGGCCGAGCACGAGCGCCCCCGCGCGGGCGGTCGCGGCAAGCGCGTCGTCGACGGCATCGGCGATCAGCGCCCCGGCTTCGTCCGCCATCGCGCGCGTCATCACCTCCAGCAGCCGCGCCTCGAAGATCGGCTCGAGCGACGCCGGCACGAGCGCCGTCACGTAGCCCGCGCCGGCGCGCATCGCGGCGTCGGCGGCCAGGCAGAGCGCCCCGGTCATCCCGCGCGAGCCGCCGGCGGCGACGACATGGCCGGAGCTGAACTTCGTTGCGGCCGGCTCGCGGCCCGGCACGAGCGCGTGGACGGCGGCCGTCAGCAGGCCCGCGTCGGGAGCGACCGGAGCCCCGGGCGGGATCCCGATGTCGACGACGTGGACGGTGCCGGCGTGCGCCTTGCCGGGATGGATCCACAGGCCCGGCTTGCCGCGGTGGAAGGCCGCCGTGGCCACCGCGCGGATCGCCTCGCCGGCGATCGCGCGGTACTGCTTGGCCGCGTCCGCCCGCCCGGTGTACTTCTCGTAGCCGAGCGCGCGGTCCCGCTCGGCCAGGGCGTCGGCAACGCCGTCGGGATGGCGATGGCGGCGCGCCGCGAGCGCGGGCTGCTCGACCCGGACGCCGCGCCGGGTGAGTCGGTATTCGACCACACCATCTGGTGCATCGCCTCCGACGGCGACCTGCAGGAGGGCGTCAGCGCCGAGGCGAGCAGCCTGGCCGGCACCCAGCAGCTGGGCAACCTCGTCCTGCTGTGGGACGACAACGAGATCTCGATCGAGGGTGACACCCAGATCGCGTTCGGTGAGGACGTCTGTGCCCGCTACGAGTCCTACGGCTGGCACGTCCAGCGCGTCGACGACGTCAACGACCTCGACGCGCTGCGCGGGCACACCTTCGTCGTCGATCTTGTAGCCGCCGATCAGCGCCTTGCCGGCGCCGACCTTCGCGGTGGGATCGTCGACGATCGACAGCAGTGGCGACAGCGGCTTGAGTCCGATCTTGTCGGTGAGCGCGCCGCCGAACGTCTTCACTTCCTGCGGCGACAGGCCCTCGGGCACCGGCGTCCCGCCGAGGTGCGGCGCGAGCGTGAAGCGAATCATGCCGACGGCGCCTTCCCCTTCGAACATCACGGGGCCGGAATAACGCTCCATCAATGGCGCCTTCGCGAGCGCCAAGATCGTCTCGGAGAGCTTCTTC
>JAHWJM010000440.1 GCA_019348435.1 Actinomycetota bacterium | reverse complement strand
CGTAGCCGTACTCGGCCTGGCGCTCGCAGCGCACCGTGCCGGGGGTGACGTCCATCTTGATGACCTGCGTGAGCGAGGGCATCTGCAGGTAGTCGGCGACGACCGCGCCGATCGTGTAGCACTCGCCGTCGTCGGACTGCTGGCCGAGCAGGACGAGGTCGGGACGCTCGCGCTCGAGCACCTTGGCCAGCGCGTAGCCCGTGGCGACGACGTCCGATCCGGCGAGCGCGTCGTCGCGCAGATGCACCGAGCGGTCGGCGCCCAGCGAGACCGCCTTGTGCAGGGCGCGCACGGCCGTGCTCGGCCCCATCGTCACGGCGACGATCTCGTCGACCTCGACCTCGCCGCCCTCCTTGACCTGCATCGCGGCCTCGATCGCGTGCGTGTCGTACGGGTTGAGGTTGCGCTCACCGGAGCGGTCCATGCGCCCCGTCGATGGATTGATCCGCTTCTCGACGGCGGCGTCGGGCACCTCCTTCACCAGGACGCAGATCTTCAAAGCGAGCCTCCTTGGGGCAGACGTGGCATGGATGCAGGGTAGCCGATTGACTGACCAGTCAATCGCATGGCTGCGCGAGGCCTGTGGCGGCGGCTGGAAGGCGGCTGCGGCTAGGCGGCGACGGCGCCGCGGATGAAGTCGATGATCTCCTGGGTGCTCGATCCGGGGCCGAAGACCTCCGCCACGCCCAGCCGCTTGAGCTCCGGGATGTCGTCGCCGGGAATCGTCCCGCCGACGATCACGACGACGTCGGCGATGCCCTGCTCCTCCAGCAGCGAGACGATGCGCGGCACGAGCGTCATGTGCGCGCCCGACAGGACCGAGAGCCCTACGGCCTGCGCGTCCTCCTGGATGACGGTCTCGACGATCTGCTCGGGGGTCTGGTGCAACCCGGTGTAGATGACCTCCATCCCCGCGTCGCGCAGCGCGCGCGCGATGATCTTCGCGCCGCGGTCGTGGCCGTCGAGGCCCGGCTTGGCGACGACGACACGGATCTTCTTGGGCGAGGGTGCGGGCTCGGTCATAGGTGCGCGCGGGCGCACCGATCATATTCGGACGCGCGCTGTGGCGCAGTCCCCGACGAGCTAGCGCCGGTACACAGACCGGACGGGCTTGCCGGTCGGCGAGAGGCACTCCCCCTTCGTGTTCTCGCCGTGCGCGCAGAAGTGGCGGATCCTCTCGCAGCCCCTCGTCCTGAAGGCGCCGTTCGTGCGGATGCGGGCGGTGTCCTTCCCCGGGCCGCAGTCGATCAAGCCCTTGCCGTAGTAGGCCCAGACGTAGTCGTTGCCGGCACCGCCCCTGACGATGCTGCGCCCGTGGCTGGGGTACAGCCAGTCGTTGCCGGGGCCGCCGTCGAGGACGTCGCGCTGGACCGTGTTGTTGTTCTTCGGGTCCCAGTCGCCCCAGAGGATGTCGTGGCCGCCGCGGCCCGACAGCCTGTCGGAGCCGTGATGGCCGAGCAGCTCGTCGTTGAGCGGCCCGCCGGCCTTCGTGCGCGGCGTGCGGCTGTCCTCCACGACCTGCCAGAGGATCCCGCTGACCTTCGGCCAGACGCGGGTCGGGCGCTGGCCCTTCCTGCTGTTGAGGCCGTCGTGGTGGGGCACCTTGTCACCCCCGCCCGGCGACTGGCGGTTGTTGCCGGGGCCGCAGTTGACCACCCCGCGCTCATGATCGGAGCACAGCTCCTCGTTTGACTGCGCGTGGCCGGCGGCGAGCGGCATGGCCAGCAGCCCCGCGACGAGCGCAGGCAGAGCGACGAGGACGATCCGTGAGCGCATGGCGCGAACCTCGCCGTTCATCGCCGGCAGCGGAAGAACCTTTGACCGCCCTCAGAAGACCGGCGTTTCGGTGTACGTGCCGAAGACGTCCTGCAGCGCGCGCACGATCTCGCCCTCCGAGGCGTGCGCGCGGGCGCAGTCCAGCAGGGCCGGCATGAGGTTCGCGCGCGGCCTGGCGGCCGCGGCGCGCAGCGCTGCGAGCGTGCCTTCGACGGCGACGCTGTCCCGGCGCGCGCGTGCCGCCGCCAGCCGGTCGCGCTGCTTGCGCTCGAGCTCGGGGTCGATCCGCAGCGTGGGGATCTCCTCGTCGCCGGCGTCGACGTACTCGTTGACGCCGACGAGGATCCGCTCGCGGCTGTCGTACTCGGACTGCAGCGCGAACGCCGCCTCGGCGATCTCGCCCATGAACCAGCCGTCCTCGATGCCGCGCAGGATGCCGCAGGTCATCGTCCCGTCGGTGCCCATGTCGCGGACCTTGGCGAAGATCGCCTCCGCCTGCGCCTCGAGCTCGTCGGTGAGCTGCTCGACGTACCAGCTGCCGCCGAGCGGGTCGGCGACGTTCGCGACGCCGGTCTCGTCGGCGATGACCTGCTGCGTGCGCAGCGCGATCTGGGCGGCCTTCTCGCTCGGGAGGGCCAGCACCTCGTCGAGGGCGTTGGTGTGCAGGCTGTTGGTGCCGCCGAGCACGGCAGCGAGCGCCTCGACTGCCGTGCGGACGATGTTGTTGTCCGGCTGCTGAGCGGTCAGCGAGACCCC
>JAHWJM010000043.1 GCA_019348435.1 Actinomycetota bacterium | reverse complement strand
GAGATGGACGGCTACGAGACCACCGAGGCGATCCGCCGCGACGAGCGCTTCGCGAGCCTGCCGATCATCGCCCTGACCGCCAAGGCGATGAAGGGCGACCGCGAGAAGTCGATCGCCGCCGGCGCGTCGGACTACATCACCAAGCCGGTCGACATCGACCAGCTCATCTCGCTGATGCGGGTATGGCTCTACGGGTGAGCGGCGATGCCCACGAGGCACGCGAGCGGCTGGAGATCGAGCTGTTGCTCGAGGCCATCCAGCGCGCCTACGGCTACGACTTCCGCGGCTACGCCGTCGCCTCGCTGCGCCGGCGCCTGTGGCACCGCGTCTACGGCGAGGGGCTGGAGACGATCTCGGGGCTGCAGGAGCGCATCCTGCACGAGCCGGCCTGCATGGACCGCCTGCTGCGCGACCTCTCGATCAACGTCACCGAGATGTTCCGCGACCCGAGCTTCCATCGCGCGCTGCGCGCCCACGTCTTCCCGCTGCTGCGCACCTATCCGTTCATCCGGGTCTGGAACGCGGGCTGCTCGACCGGCGAGGAGATCTACTCCGTGGCGATCGCGCTGCACGAGGAGGGCCTGCTCGAACGCACGCGGATCTACGCGACCGACATCGACGAGGCGGCCTTGGAGCGCGCGCGCTCGGGCGCCTTTCCGCTCGAGCGCATGCAGTTCTACACCGAGAACTACCAGCGCGCCGGCGGCAAGGAGTCGTTCTCGCGCTACTACAGCACCGACGGCAACGTCGCCCGCTTCGACCCCGCCCTGGCCGCAGGGACCGTCTTCGCCCAGCACAATCTGGTGACCGATGGATCGTTCAACGAGTTTCAGCTCATCGTGTGCCGCAACGTGCTGATCTACTTCGGCGCCGAGCTGCAGGAGAAGGTGCTCGGGCTCTTCGGCGCGAGCATGACGCGCCTGGGGGTCCTCGCGTTGGGTCGCAAGGAGTCGCTGCGCCATTCGCGCCACGCCGACGAGTACGAGCCGATCGTGGAGGCCGAGAAGATCTTCCGGCGGCGGGCATGACGCGTCTCGAGCTCGTCGCCGTCGGAGCATCGTGGGGTGGGCTGCGGGCGATCGAGACCGTGCTGGGCTACCTGCCCGAGGATTTCGGCGCGGCCGTCGTCATCGCCCAGCACCGCCAGAGCGGCGGTCAGGAGGGGATGCTCGAGCACCTGCTCGACGCGCGCTGCGCGCTGACGGTGAGCGAGGCCGAGGACAAGCAGCGGCTCGCTCCGGGCGCCGTCCTCGTCGCGCCGGCGGACTACCACCTGCTCGTCGAGCGCGGCGCGGTCTCCCTGTCGGTCGACGCGCCGCTGCACTTCAGCCGGCCGTCGATCGACGTCCTGCTCGGCTCGGCGGCGGACGCCTACGGAGCCGGCACCACCGGGGTGCTGCTGACCGGGGCCAACGCGGACGGCGCCGTCGGCCTGGCGAAGATCGCGGCCCGCGGCGGCACGGCGATCGTCCAGAACCCCGAGACCGCCGAGCGGCGCGAGATGCCCGAGGCCGCGCTGTGGGCCACGCCCGAGGCGCGCGTGCTCGAACTCGAGCAGATCGGTCCGGCGCTCGTCGAGCTCGCCGCCAGCTCAGCGGGGTCGCTGCCATGAGCGAGGGGCGCGCCGACACCGCCATCCTGCTCGTCGACGATCACGAGGAGAACCTGCTCGCGCTCGAGGCGATCCTCGAGCCGACGGGGTACCGCCTCGTGCGCGCGCGCTCCGGCGACGAGGCGCTCAAGGCGCTGCTGCGCGACGAGTTCGCGGCGATCCTGCTCGACGTCCAGATGCCGGGCATCGACGGCTTCGAGACCGCGCAGCTGATCCGCGCGCGCGAGCGCACGCGCAGCGTACCGATCATCTTCGTCACCGCGATCAACAAGGCTCCCGAGCACGTCTTCCGCGGCTACGAATCGGGCGCCGTCGACTACCTCTTCAAGCCGGTCGACCCGCTCATCCTGCGCTCGAAGGTCGAGGTCTTCGGCGAGCTCTACGAGCGCGGGCGCTCGCTGGCCGAGCGCGAGGAGCAGCTGCGCGCGACGTTCGAGGATGCCCCGATCGGGATGGCGCGGGCCGATCCCGCCGGTCGCATCCGCCACGTCAACCGCGCGCTGGAGGAGACGGTCGGCCGCGCCGCCGGGGAGCTCATCGGGCACACGCTCGACGAGCTCGGGCCGCAGGCCGACGTGGGGATCGACGCGGTGCGTCGCGCCGAGCTCATGTCCGGCGCCATCCGCCACTACGAGTGCGAGCGCCGGCTCACCGGCCCGCGCGGCACGACGATCCCGGTGCTCGTGAGCGCGTCGCTCGCGCGCCCGACGAACGGCGGCCGGCCCGACCTCATCCTGCAGCTGCAGGACCTGCGCGAGCGCCATCGCGCGCAGCGCGACCGCGAGCAGCTCATCCGTGCGCAGTCGGCGCGCGCCCAGGCCGAGGCGGCGGCCGAGCGCCTGCAGGTCATGCAGTCGATCGCGGCGGCGGCGCTGGGGGCCGAGGGCCTGGAGGAACTGCTGCGCGAGCTGCTCGACCGCATCCTCGACGCGCTCGACGTCGACCGCGCTGCCGCCGTGCTGACCGACGAGGCGCGGCCGATCACGGCGCGCGCCGCCGGCGGTGTGGAGACGGTCGTCGAGCGCGAGGCCCGCGAGACGGTCGTCGACGGCGTCGTCGAGCGCGTCGCCCGCGAGCGCGGGCCGATCACGATCGTCGACGTTCCCGCCGAGGGCATCGACGCGAGCTCGCTCGGCGGTGCGATCACCTCGCTGCTGGCGGTCCCGCTGCTCGACGGCGGCCGCGTCATCGGCTCGCTGCAGGTCGGGACGCTGACACGGCGCGCCTTCGACCGCGAGGCCGTCGGCCTGCTGCGCCTGGCCGCCGACCGCGCCGGACTGGCGATCGCCCGCACGCGGCTCTACGAGCGCGAGCGGCGCATCGCCCACGAGCTGCAACGCTCGCTGCTGCCCAAGCGCCTGCCGGACGTCGCCGGCGTCGCGCTCGGCGCGCGCTATGAGCCCGGCGAGAACGGGACGGCCGTCGGCGGCGACTGGTACGACGCGGTCGCGCTGCCCAGCGGCCGCATCGCGCTGGCGATCGGCGACGTCGTCGGGCGCGGGATCGAGGCGGCCGCGACGATGGGCCAGATGCGCAGCGCGCTGCGGGCGATCCTCATGCAGGCCGACGACACCGGCAAGATGGCCGACCGCCTGAACCGCTTCACGCTTGGGCTCGGCTCCGACGAGGCGATCATGACGACCGTCGTGCTGGCGATCCTCGAGCCGGGCACCGGCACGCTGCGCTTCACGAACGCCGGGCACCCGCCGCCGCTGCTCGTCGGCGCCGACGGCAGCGCGGCGTACCTCGCCGAGCCGCCGTCGCCGCCCATGGGCGTGCTCGCGACACCGCGCTACAAGGAGCACACGACGCGCCTGGAGCCCGGCGCCGCGCTCGTCCTGTACACCGACGGCCTCGTCGAGGAGCCCAGCGAGGTGCTTGACGTCGGCCTCGAGCGCCTGCGCGAGGCGGCCAGCGCCATGGGCACCGACGTGGAGTCGGCATGCGAGTCGCTGCTCGACAGCCTGCGCGACGAGACGGCGCGCTCGGACGACGTCACGCTGCTCGTCGTCCGCCTGCAGGAGACGCTCGGCGAGAAGGTGTCGCTGGAGGTCTCCAACGAGTCCGGCGGCCTGTTCACGATGCGCCAGACGCTGCGCCGCTGGCTCGTCGAGCAGGGCGCCGACGCCGACGAGACCGAGGACGTGATCATGGCCTGCAACGAGGCCTGCGAGAACTCCGTCGAGCACGCGTACGACTGCGGCGACGACCTCTTCGCCGTCGACTTCGAGCACGAGCAAGGCGAGATCTGCGTCAGCGTGCGCGATCACGGGACCTGGCGCGAGCCGCGCGAGACCCCCGAGCGGGGCCGCGGCCTGCCGCTGATGCGCAAGCTGATGGACGTCGTCGAGGTGCAGGCGCGGCCGGCCGGCACGACGGTGCGGATGAGCCGCCGGCTGGCGGCCGCGCCGCCGACCGCAGCCGGTCAGCCGCGAGCGGGCTCGGCCGGCTCGGGCTGAACGTCAGGCTCGGCGACCTCACGCAGCGTCGCGATCGTCTGGCGCAGGATCCGCGAGACCTGCATCTGGCTGATCCCGATCGCGGCGCCGATCTCGGCCTGCGTCATGTCCTCCTCGAAGCGCATGCGCAGCATGTCCCGCGCGCGCGGGGAGAGCTCGCGCATCAGACCTTCGAGCTGGGCGCGCGTCTCGGCGCGCTCGAGGTCGGGATCCTCGGCGCCCAGCATGTCCTGCAGGGACATCGCGTCGCCGGGCTCGCCCTGCGGCGCGTGCAGCGACAGCGCACCGCGCGCGCTGCGCGCCTGCATCGCCTCGAGGACCGCCTCGTCGCTGACGCCGACGGCGTCCGCCAGCTCGCTCGTCGTCGGCGAACGGTCGAGCTGCTGGGACAGGCGCGCCAGCGCGACCTCGACGCGCAGCGTGACCTCCTGGATGCCGCGCGGAGGTCTCACCATCCAGGTCTGGTCGCGGAAGTGGCGCTTGAGCTCGCCGGCGATCGTCGGGACGGCGAACGAGCTGAAGGCATAGCCGCGGGCGGGGTCATAGCGGTCGATCGCCTTGACGAGCGCCATCGAGGCGACCTGGACGAGGTCCTCGAACGGCTCACTTCCGCGCTCGTAGCGCCGCGCCAGCGATCGAGCAAGCGGCAGCGACCGCTCGATCAGCCGCGCCCGGGCGCGGCGGTCGCCGTTGTCGATCCAGGCGCGAAAGAGCCGCCGATCCTCCCGCGCACGACGATCGCTCGCGAGCTTCGCGAGCGGTCCCTCCATGTCACCGTCGTCGCAGGCGACGGCCGCGTCCGGTGCTGCCACGTTCTCACCTCAAGACAGATCGTGCGTCTGATGACCGGCGGGACCTGTCGAGCTGCAGACAAGAAGCGGTCGTCCCTGCCTGCGCCCTACCCATGGCAGCAGGGGGGAAAACGACGGCGCCCGCTGACGCGGATGACCAGTCGTGCGTAGGCCGTCGCCACCCCGGGTAGGGCTTGCCACGAGGACGAAGTTCGCCCCCGCTCTTGGGCGGGCGACGTCATCGGGCAGCAACTGCAGGGAAGACGGGCGCTCGCGTAGGACCACGGGCGCTTGGCGGCCGGCAAGGAAACGTCCACCTCGACGCGAGGGGCATCCATGTCGACCCAAACGATGGATCCAGGCGCACGCGTGCCGGACGAGAGCGCGCTGTTCGCGCGCTACCACGCGACCCGCGACGCCGCCGTACGCGACCAGCTCATCGAGCGCTTCCTGCCGCTCGCCCGCAGCATCGCGCTGCGCTTCTCCTCACGACGCGACACGCTCGAGGATCTTCTGCAGGTCGCGACGATCGGCCTCATCAACGCGGTCGATCGTTTCGATCCCGACCGCGGAGTGGCGTTCTCGACGTACGCGGTCCCGACGATCTCCGGCGAGATCAAGCGCTACTTCCGCGACCGCACGTGGTCGGTGCGGCCGCCTCGCGCGCTGCAGGAGCTCGCGCTGCGCGTCGACGCCGCCGTGATCGAGCTGAGCGAGGACATGCGCGCGCCGACCCTGGCCGAGCTCGCGTGCAAGCTCGACGAGCCCCAGGAGCTCGTGCTCGAGGCGCTGCACGCGCACCACGCGCGCTATGCGGTCTCCATGCAGGCCCAACTCGGAAGCGACGACGACGGCGTCGCGCGGCTCGAGGACCGGATCGGCTTCGACGACGACTCCTATGAGATGGCCGAGGAGCGCGTCGTGCTCGAGCGCCTGCTGCGGATGGTGACCGACCGCGACCGACGCGTGCTGCGGATGCACTTCGAGCTGGACATGACGCAGCGCGAGATCGGCGACGTCCTCGGCGTCAGCCAGATGCAGGTCTCGCGGATCATCCGCCATGCGCTGCAGCGCATGCGCCTGGGCGCGGCCCGTTCCGAGGAGCTGCTGGTCAAGGCCTGAACGGCGGCAGGTCGCGGCCGTCCCGCGGCTCGCAGAGCCAGATCTCGTGCCCGGGCCGGGCGCAGATCTCGAGATCGCAGGAACGCAGCATCGCCTCGACGCACGCCGCATTCGGCGCCCACCAGTTCGTCGGATCGCCGGCGAGCTCGTGCTCGATGAACGCCATGACGGGCCAGCCCGGCTGCCTGAGCCGGTCGCGGTCGTCGATCAGGAGGTCCGGCGGAGTCGCCAGGCGCTCCTCGCCCGGCATCGTCAGCGTCTGCACGACCACGGTTCCGGCGGTGAGCGCCGAAACGGCGTCGAGCGCCAGCAGCGGGTGGCGCAGGTGATAGAGGACGCCGAGGAACAACACGACGTCGAAGGGCTCGACGTCGAGGGCGGCGAGGTCGTAGACGCCCATCCGGCGCAGCTCGACGCGGTCGGCCAGGCCGAGCTCGCCGCCGGCCCAGCGCGCCTGGCGCAGATAGTGCTCGTCGATGTCGATCGCCAGCACGTGGGCGCCGCGGCGCGCGAGCTCGAAGGTGTAGAAGCCGGCGTTGCACCCGATGTCCAGCGCGCGGGCGCCGTGCAGATCGCTGGGCAGGTGCGGCGCGATCTCCTCCCACTTGTAGGCCGGAAAGTCACCGAGCGGGTGATCGGGCGCCGTACACCGGCCGCCGGGCAGGTGGAGGTTGTGAAACCAGGGCCCCAGTTCGGGCGCCGCCGCGCCGCCGGGTGACTGCAGGGTTCTCATGCCGTCGCCATCGCCTCGGCGACGTGTTGCTCGAACTCGCCCGCCCGGTGTTCGGCCGTGTGCTCGGCCAGCACCCGCTCGCGGGCGCGACGACCCATCGCGTGGCGTTCGCCCTCGCCCGTCACGGCGAGTGTGCGCAGCACGTCCTCGGTGCCGCGGGCGATCACGATCTCCTCGCCGGGCACGAAGAACGTGTCAAGGCCCGCCCAGGCGTCGGAGATCACGGGCACGGCGCAGGCGGCGGCCTCGAAGAGCCGGACGCTGGGCGACCAGCCGGCGGCGACCATGTCGGCGCGCGTGACGTTGACCGTGAACTGCTGGGCCGCGTAGAAGGCCGGGTGCTCGGCCGGCGGAAGGTGCTCGATCCGCTCCACGTTCGCCGGCCAGCGGATGTCGTCCGGGTAGCTCGGGCCGGCGACCACGCAGCGCAGCGACGGGTTGCGGCGCGCAGGTTGCAGCAGTAGGCGCTCGAGCGCCGGTTGGCGGTCGTCGGAGTAGGTCCCGAGGTAGCCGAGATCCCAGCGCCGCCCGCCGTCGAGCACCGGATACGCGGCGGGATCGACGAGGCAGTGAAAGGCGCGCGCGCAGGGGGAGCCGAGCTTCTGCTCGATGCGGGCCAGCGTCGGCCCGCCCGTGAACGACAGGTACAGCCGGTACGCCGCGACGAGCTGCGGCGTGAGGTACTCGAAGTCGCCGCGCTCGAGCTTGGCGAGCGTCACCGGCGTGTCGATGTCGTAGAACGCCGGCAGGCCGCCCGCGGTCGCGACGACCCATTCGCCGACCGCCACGCCCTCGGGCACGTAGGAGCCGACGACGACGACGTCCGCGTCGCGCACCGCGTCGGCGTGCTCGCTGCGCAGCTCGTCGAGCGAGCCGTACAGGCGCGTCGTGCCCCACGGCGGGTCGGGCAGATCGCGCTGCGCGGCGTACCACGGGACGTCGCGCTCGAGGAACAGCACGTCGTGGCCGCGCGCGGTGAGCGCGCGGACGAGCGCGCGGTAGTTCGTCGCGTGGCCGTTGCCCCACGACGACGTGATCGACAGGCCGAGCAGAACGATCCTCATCGCGAGCGCCCGCCTCCCAAGGACACCGCGGCGGGCGAGCCATGATGCGCGGTCAAGCGGGCACCCCCGTCAGGAGCGCTTCCACCTGCGCGGCGCGCGACGTGTACGTGTGCTCCGCGAGCACGCGCGCGAGCGCCGCGTCGCCGATCTGCCGCGCCCGCCGCGGATCGAGCTCGCGCAGGAGCGCGCTCACGTCTGCGCCGTCGTGCGCGACGAGCACCTCGCGGCCCGGCTCCAGAAACTGCTCGATGCCTTCCCAGGCGTCGGTGATGACGCAGGCGCCCGCCCCCGCGGCCTCGAAGACGCGTGTCGCGGGAGAGAAGCCGTTGGCCGCCATGCTCTCGCGGCTGACGTTCAGGACCGCCAGCGCCGAGCAGTTCAGCGCGTTGTGGTCGCGGGTGGAGACGTGGCCGATGTAGCGCACGTTGGCGATGGCGCCGACGCGGTCCTCCCAGCCGCTGCCGCCGAGCAGGAACGAACGGCCGGGCGCGCCGGCCGCGGCCCCGAAGAAGAACTCCTCGACGCGCGCCTCGCGGTCGGGCAGCCGGTTGCCGAGGAACGAGAGGTCGGCGCGCAGCTCCGACCGTGGCGCCACCGGATGATGCGTCGTCGGATCCAGGGCGTTGTAGATCGGCACGCAGTCACGCGCGCCGAGCGCGCGGTAGCGGCGCACCACGGGGTCGCCGCCGCCGTAGGTCAGCACGTAGTCGAACTCGGCGATCTGCGCCCGCAGCGGGTCGCGCTCGTCGGCCTCCATCGCCGCCAGCGTGGCCGGCGCGTCGACGTCCCAGAAGATCGTCACCGGCGCCCGGAGGTCGAGCACAGCGGCCTCGAGCAGCGCGTCGTGGACGCCCACGCCGCTGCATTTGACGACGACGTCGAATGCCTGGCGCGCCGACTCGACCGTTCGCAGGACCTGCCCCTCGGTCTGCGCGTCGTAGATGACGACGCGCGCGTACGTGGGATCAGGGATGTCGCGATGCTCCTGGCGCTCGTAGGCGATCGGCTCGTAGAAGACGACCTCGTGGCCGCGCTCGTGCAGGCAGCGGATGAGGCCGCGGTAGTACGTGCAGGCGCCGTTCCAGTACGACGACACGAGGCTGGAGCCGAAGAACGCGAACCTCATGCCGGCACCTCGTCGGCGACGCCGAGCGTGCGGCAGATCGCCAGCAGCTCATCGACGCGGTGCGCGCACGTGTGGCGCGCCGCGATCGTCTCCAGGCCGCAGCGGCGCAGCTCGGCGGCGAGGTCGCGGTCATGGAGCACCTCGCGCAGCCGGCGCTGCATCTCGTCGCCGTCGCGCGCGACGAGGAAGTCGCGGCCGGAGCGGAAGAGCTGCTCGGCGTCCTCCCACGGCGCGCTGACCAGCGGGATGCCGCAGGCGAGCGCCTCGAACGGGCGGATCGTCGGGATCCCCGGCAGCGTCTCGACGTACGGCCGGCGCGGGACGTGGACGGTGACGCGGTGGCGCGCAAAGGCCTCCGGCACACGGTGGTTGGCCACCCAGCCGCCGTATCGCAGCCGCGAGCGGCGGATCGCCCAGCGCGCGCGCCGGGGATAGCGCACGCCGTGGATCGTGCCCTGCAGGCGCAGCCTGCGCGCGGGCGCCAGCAGGAACTCCTTGAGCTCGCGAGCCCGCTCGCCGTCGCCCCAGTTGCCGATCCAGACGAGATCGTCCTCGGGTTGCGCCGCGGGGATCTCCGCCGGCGGATGGAAGACGCGCGTATCGGCAGCCTCGTGCCAGGTCCACGCGCGCTCGCACCAGCCGCGGTCGAGGTACAGCCGCCGGATGACCTCGCCGAAGGCGAGCACGCCGTCGTAGTGGCGCAGGTCGAAGCGCGCCATCTCCTCGGGCGCGCTGGCGGCGCGATGGTGGGTGTCGTGAAACAGCAGCCGCAGGCCGGCGCCGGCGGCGCGCCGCTGCCCGATGCGCGCCACGAGCGCGGGGTCGTTCCACTCGTGAACGAGCACGAGGTCGGCGCCGTCCAGCGCCTGGTCGAGATCCAGCGTCGCAGCGGCGGCGTACGGCACGACGACGTCGTCCATCCACGCGAAGGCGGCGTGGATGTCGGCCAGCGCGGCCGCGCCGCCGTCGGCGACGAGGTTCTTGCGGCTCCAGCCGTCGCGCGGCTCGTGGGCGACGACCTCGTGGCCGCGCGCGAGCAGCTCGGCGACGATGCCGCGCAGGAAGTGCGCGTTGCCGTGGTTCCAGTCCGACACGAGCGAGTGCGTGAAGTACACGACCCTCATGCGAGGGGGGGCCTTCCGGGGACGCCGCCGCGATCGTCGAGCTGCGACGCGCTGTCATGCGAGCACCGTATGGCGTTCGGACAGCCGCTCGTAGAGGCGCACGTAGGACTGCGCCATCGTCGCCGCGTCGTAGCGCCACGCGCGCTCGCCGGCTCGCCCCGCCAGGACTCCGCGCAGCTCGTCGTCGCGCCCGAGGCGCTCGCAGGCGCTGCGCAGGGCGGCGGCGTCGCCGGGCTGCGCGAACAGGGCGGCACCGTCCCACAGCTCGCGCAGCGAGTCGATGTCGCCGAGGACGAGCGCACACCCGCCCAGCGCCGCCTCGAGCACGACGAGGCCGAAGGGCTCATAGCGCGCGGGGTGCGCGAAGATCGCCGACCGCCCCATGAGCGTGCGCAGCTCGTCGCGCGGCAGTGCGCCCAGCAGACGGGCATGCGAGGCCTGCCGGTCGCCGGCCTCGCCGGCGACCGCGACCGGCCATGGCAGGTCCGCCGCCGCCGCGTCGAGCGCGTCCAGCCCCTTGGCCTCGTCCCACAGCCGCCCGGCCGCGAGCACGAGCGGCTCGCGGTCGACGTGGGTGACCGCCGCGACGGGATGCGGCGAAACGCCGTTGACGATGACCTCCGGGTGCCGGTCGAGCCCGTAGTGGCGCTGCAGCGCAGCCGCCATCGCGGCCGTCGGCGCCACGACCGCGTCGGCGCCGTGCAGGCCCGCCGCGACCGCATCGCGGTAGCGCTCCCACTCAGCTCCCGCGGGCGTACCACGGACCGCCTCATGCCAGGACAGCACGCAGGAGTGTCCGGCCACGACCACCGGGACCGGCCAGCGCAGCGCGCCGTGCGCGAAGCCGTTGAGGTGCACGAGATCGGCGCCGGTGTCCTCCGCCAGCGCGCGCAGCCACTCGCCCGCGCGCTGCACGTCCTCCCACGGCTCAGGCTCCCACTCCAGCCGGCAGGCGAAGTACGGCGACGCCGGGTCCGGTGGCGCCTGCGGCCCGAGCGTCGCCAGCACAACCTCGACGCCGGCGTCGGCGAGCTGCGCGCGCAGCTCGGTCGCGTAGGTCCAGACGCCGCCGACGGCATCTGTCGTCATGAGCAGCCTCATCGGCCGTAGATCGCGTCGATGACCTGGGCGACCGTGACGAGCCGCTCGCCGGCGGGGTCGTAGCGTTCCCCGGCGGCGAGCCGGTGCGCCCATTCGACGGCGGCGCGCCCGCCCCAGTCGTCGGGCGGCGTGGCGAGCGTGCGGGCACGCGTGCCCTC
>JAHWJM010000439.1 GCA_019348435.1 Actinomycetota bacterium | reverse complement strand
TCCGATCTCGGCAGGAGCGAGCCCGCTTCGCAGCGCCCGGGCGCGCTGTCGACGAGGACGTCGAGCGCATCGTGTCGCTCGAGCGCGCGCTGCTCGAGCCGGCGCTTGCGGCTGCCCGGGTGCTCGTCGTGCGCGCACCGTTTCCGGTCGATCCGCGCCAGACGGCGGACGCGATCGCGCGGGAGCTGCACTGACGGCGTCGTCGCGATATGCCTTTCGGCCCGGGCTTGAGCTGCGCATGCGGGGCGACGCGCGGGCGCTGCGCCACTTCGACGCGGAGTACGCAGAGGCCGCGCGGGGCGAGGATGGCTCGTCACCTGCCGTCGAAGTCGGCTTCGGCCGGGAGCGTGAGCGAGCGGTGGCGCTGATCGCGGGCGGCCACAAGACCGTGCGCTGGCGGATCGCGCTCGGCGGCGCCGCGAGCTCGCCGCTGACCGCGCACGTCGGACTGCGCGGGGCGCCGCGAAGCTTCGCGCTGTCGCTCGTGCAGGGCTACTTCGTCGAGTCGCTGATCGCGATCGCGGCCGCTCGCGCCGGCCATGTTCTGCTGCCGGCGGCGGCGCTCGGCCAATCGGGTGGCGCGCTCGTGATGCTCGGCGCGTCCGGCACGGGAAAGAGCTCGATCAGCGTCCGCGCGCTCGGCGCCGGCGCCTGCGTCCTCGGCGACGACCAGATCCTCGTCGACCGCGACGGGAGCTGCTTTCGGTTTCCCCGCCGGATGCGCTTCTACTCCGATCTGCGACTGACCGCGCCCGCGGTCTGGGCGCGGCTGCCGCAAACCGCTCGGCGCGCGCTCCAGGCGCGCCGTGTCGTGCGGGTGCTGAGCCGCGGCCTGGTCGCGCCGTCGCTTCCGCTCGCGGCGCACGTGATCGGGGATCCCGGCAGCGCGGGCCCGTTGCAGGCCGTTCGCTTCGTCCTCATCGAGCGTGCTGCGAGCGTCCACGACCTGACGCTGACTCCGGTCGCTGCCGACGAGGCGGTCGCGCAGGGGCTGGCGCTGCTCGCGTCTCAGCGCGAGCGCTTCGCAGCCGGGATCGACGAGAGCTGGCGAGCGGCACTCGACGAGGTGGCCGAGCTCGAGCGCGCGATCCTCGTGCGCGCATTCGCCCGCGCGCCGATCGAGCGCCTGGCGGTGCCCCACGCATGGGACGCCGCGCGCGCGATCCCGGAGCTCGCAGCGGCGCTGGGCACCGAGCGCTGACACGTGTTCGATGAGCCGTCCGGCGGCCCTCCCGGATCGTTCATCCACGGTTCGGTGTGCGGCGAGGGTCCGTGAGCCAGCACAGCAGCTCCGCCGTCGGCGCGCGGTCGCCGTCGCAGCGCAGCTGCACGTAGCAGCAGCGGCGGGCGCCGTCCGGCGCGAGCCGCGACCACGTGCCGGCGTTGAGGTAGCGCGGCGTGGCCGGGCCGGACGTCAGCGGCCGATCGTCGGCGACATGCGTATGGGCGAACACGTAGAAGGCGACCGCCTGGCCCGCTTGCGCCAGCAGATCGTGCGCGTTGCGCGCGCCGGTGACCATGTACGGCTCGTGCGCGCGACGCCCCAGCAGCCGTCGCCGGACGGCGGCCGCCGGCGTGGACGCGGTCGCGTGCTGCAGTGCGCCGACTGTCTCGGGCGGCACGCGCTGAGCGCTCTCGAAGGCGATCGCCGGCGCCGCGGCCCGTAGCGCGGTTCGCGCAGCTCGCTGGCAGCGCGAGAGGTTGCGGGCCGCGTCGAGGCTGGGGCCCAGCGCGCTCGCGAGCCGTGCCGGCCGGCGACGCGCGGCCGCGACCACCGAGCGCGCGCAGAGGCGCTCGACCGGGATGTCTGCGCCGAGCAGGTCGTTGAGCGCGAGCAGGTGCTCGCCGTAGATCGTTCCCGCCGGCAACGCGAGCTGCTCGACCGCGCCGGTCTCGAGCAGCCGCGGGACGCGGTTGATGTCGTGGTGCTGCTGGCCGTGCTCGAGGTAGGCGACGCCGGGCAGGTGCAGGATCCACGGGTGCAGGGTCAGCGAGCCGCCATGGCGGGTAAGCAGCGCGCGCAGCATGTCGAGCACGGCGGGAGCAAGCAGCTCGAGGTCATGGTTTCCGGGGACGATGTCGATCGCCACGCCCGCGCCTGCAGCCCGCGTGAGCGCGGCGAAGACCCCGCTGTGCGCGCCTGCGATCCGTTCGAGTCGCGCGAGCGCGCCCGGCACCGTCGGGTCAAGACGCCGGCCGTCATGCTCGACGAGCGCGAAGTCCAGCGTGTCGGTGGTGCCCCAGTTGGTGGTGACCCACAGCTTGGAAGCGGCGGCGGTGCCCTGGGGGACGGTGGTCACGATGGCGCTGTTGGTCCAATCGGCGGCCGCCACCGTCGCGGCGCTCCACGCGGCGTTCGTGTCGCCGTTGCGCAACGCGCCCTCAGCGCGGTCGAGTCGGTTGACCGCGACCTCGATATCGATCTGGGTGCCCGCCGGCAACTGCAGCTCGTAGCAGCCGTTGCGGCTGCGCAGCCCCGTGCCGGCGTCGACCCCGACCCGGCTGAGCGCCGCGCGCAGCTTGCTGACGATCGCG
>JAHWJM010000438.1 GCA_019348435.1 Actinomycetota bacterium | reverse complement strand
GTTGCCGTCCCGCGCCGGTCGCTCGTGCCGCTGCCGGCCGCGCTCGACGCGGAGCGGGCGGTGCTCGCGGAGCCGCTCGCCTGCTGCGTCGGCGCGCTCGCCCCCCACGCGGTCGCGGCCGGGACGCGCGTGCTCGTGCTCGGCTGCGGCCCGATCGGCCTCCTCACCGTCTTCCTCGCCGCGCGCGCCGGCGCCGAGGTCAGGGCGCTCGACCCCGTCGCGGAGCGGCGCGCGCAGGCGGAGCGGCTCGGCGCCGCGGGCGCCCTGGCGCGGGCGGCCGGCGCGGCACCGGGTACAGGCACTTTGACCCGGCGTGAGCGCGAGGTGCTCGAGTTGATCGCCGAAGGCCTCCACAACCGCGCGATCGCGCAGAGGCTCGTGCTCAGCGAGCACACGGTGCACCGCCACGTGGCCAACCTCCTGAACAAGCTGGGCGTCTCCACGCGGGCGGCCGCGGTCGCCCGCGCCCCACGCCGGCCGCGCGACTGACTGACCCGAACGGGCCAGGCACGGGCCTGGTCGAAGATGACCCGTACGGCCGAAGTCAACGGTGCTACGGGCGCGTAGCGTCACGTCATGACAGCACCATGCATCGACCTCGAGCCGGCCGGGTGCGATGCACGACAAGGAGGAAGACGTCATGAGTGACAACGACAAGGTCGTCATCAACCTGACGACGGGCCACGAGGACGCCGACAAGGTCACCGTCGCGTTCCTGATCGGCACGGCGGCGCTGGCCAAGGGCAAGCGCGTGACGATGTTCCTGACCAAGGAGGCCGTGCGGATCGGACTCCCCGGGTATGCCGAGGCAGTCGAGGTGGCGGGAGCACCGCCGGTCGAGCGGCTGTTCGAGCAGTACGTCGACGGTGGCGGCGAGCTGTTCGTGTGCCCGATCTGCTTCCAGGCGCGCCGCCTCGACGAGGCGGACCTCGTGCCTCACGCCAGACTCGCCGGTGCGACGCCGCTGATGGACTGGATCAGCGAGGGCGCGACCGTCTTCAGCTACTGAAATCCGCGCCTGGCAGACGTCCACAGGTCTGCGCTGCAGCGAGCTGCGACCGAACCGGCCGCAGCTCGCCTGCTGCTGAGGAGTCAGCGGTTGCCGCCTTCGCCGACGCGCGGCACGGCGTCGTGCCAGGCTCACAGCGCCGGCAGCACCTCGCGGCGGTAGAAGTCGATCATGCCCGCCTGCTCGGGGCCCATCTGCATGACGTAGACGTCGTCGTAGCCCGCGTCGGCGTACTGGCGGATGGCGGCCAGGTGGCGCTCGGGGTCGGGACCGCAGACCCAGCTCTCTCGGACGTCGTCTTCGGTGACCGACGCGGCGATCTGCTCGAAGTGGTCCGTGCACGGCAGCTCTTGCGAGTGCTGGCCGCTGATCAGCTCATGGCGCCAGGTGCGGTGCGCGATGCGGACGGCCTCGTCCTCGTCGGGGTGCCAGCAGACCTTCAGCTCGCCCATCGCGGGCCCCGTGCCGCCGAGCTCGCGGTAGCGGCGGATGAGGCCCTTCGCCGGCCAGGCGCCGAAGTAGCCGTCGGAGATCCGCGCGGCGAGCGCCACGGCCTTCCCGCCGAAGGCCGACATCACGACACGCGGCGGCGCGTCGGGCAGCGTCCACACCCGGGCGTTCTCAACGGTGTAGTGGCGACCGTGGTGGTCCAGTGTCCTGCCCGACCACAGGTGCCGGATGATCTCCATCGCCTCGTCGAGCATCTCGTGGCGTACCTCGATGGCCGGCCAGCGATCGCCCAGGATGTGCTCGTTGAGCGCCTCGCCGCTGCCGATGCCGAAGGTGAGGCGGCCGCCGAGCAGCTGCTGGGCGGTCGCGGTCGCCTGGGCGATGATCACCGGGTGGATGCGCATCGTGGGGCACACGACACCGGTGACGACGTCGACGCGGCGGGTCGCCTGCGCGATCGCGCCGAGCACGCCCCACACGAACGGACTCTGGCCCTGAGCGCGCAGCCATGGGTGGAAGTGGTCGGAGATGGCGATGGCCCCGAAGCCGGCCTGCTCGGCGAGAACCGCCCCCTCGACGAGCTCGGTCGCGGTGTGCTCCTCGCTGCCCAGGAAATAGCCCAGCCGCGTCATGCGATCGTCCCTTGGCAGAGCACCGAGCGGGCCAGCGCGATCACGCGGTGGGTGTCGAGCCGCCGGGCGCAGCGGTGGTCGATGGGACAGTCCAGATGCGAGCAAGGATTGCAGCCGACCTCGGCGCGCGCCACGCGGTGGCCGCGGTGTGACCAGCGCAGGGGATCGCCGGACAGGAAGCACACGACCGCCGGCGCACCGACGGCGGCGGCGAGGTGTGCCGCGCCGGGGTAGTTGACGACCGTCGCCTCCTGCGCGTAGTCGACGTGGGGGACATGCACGCAGCGCACGGCGATGCCGCGCCAGTCCAGCGCGCCGAAGCGGTGGGCGCAGAAGCGGTCGAGCGGGCACGTGAGCACCGCGACGTCGGCCGCCTCGCGGGCGAGGTGCACGGCCAGCGTGCCCAACGACACGTCGACACCGGTGCGCACGACGATGCGCGGCCCG
>JAHWJM010000437.1 GCA_019348435.1 Actinomycetota bacterium | reverse complement strand
CTCCCCGAAGAAGGGCAGGAGGTGCTTCTTGAGCAGGTAGTGGTACTGGAGCTTGGTGGTCTCCCGCAGGTGGATCTTGGTGGCGAACCACCGCTCGGCCAGCTCGGCGAAGCGCATGTCCCCCTCACGGGGGTCGACCCACACGCCTCGCAGGCTGTCGGCCTCGAGCACGGACAGCCAGCGGCCGGCTTCGGTCTTGGTGGCGAACGTGTGCGGGGCGGTGCGGAGCCGCCCGGTGGCAGGGTCGCTGTAGCGGGCCTGCCAGCGACCCGAGGGGAGCTTGCGGACCCTGCCGAAGCGGCGTCGACCGGCCATGATCGTCCTCCTCAAAGGGTGCAGACGCGACAGGCCAGGAACGCCGCAGCGCCGGTGCCGCTCAAACGCAGCGGCCACTTCTGTGGATCACGCCTGCGGTGTCCACAGCGGGCCCCCTGTCAGGCGGCGGGGTCAGGGCGCAGCTCGTCCGTCGCCGCGCCGCGCAGGCGCGCCACCAGGTTGGGGCGCTCCTGCGTGCGCCCCACCAGGGTGACCTCGAAGCCGGCGTCCTCCAGCAGGCCGGCCAGCAGCTCCTGCGCCGGGCGCTCGCCACCGGGCGGATTCACGGTGTTCAAGCGGATGAGGCGCTGAAGGAGCTCGACGGCCTCGTGCTCCAAGGGATCTGCCATCCGGGGAAGGTACCGTGGGCAGGGTGGACCGCCTCTTCGACGCGCCCGAATCCCCGCCCCAGCCCGGCGGACCCGCCGGACCGCTGGCCGCGCGCATGCGACCGGCGACCCTCGACGAGGTCGTCGGCCAGGAGCACCTGCTGGGCACGGCGGCGCACCCCAGCGCGCTGCGCCGAGCGATCGACGAGGGACGGCCCCACTCGATGGTGCTCTACGGCCCACCGGGCAGCGGCAAGACCACGCTGGCGCGTCTGGTCGCGACGACCGCCGACGCGGCCTTCGAGGAGTTGAGCGCCGTGGAGGCCGGACGGGCCGAGGTCCGCTCGATCATCGCTGCCGCCCGCGAGCGCCGGCACGCGGGCCGCGCCACGATCCTCTTCCTCGACGAGATCCACCGCTTCAACAAGGCCCAGCAGGACGCGCTGCTGCCCGCCGTCGAGGAGGGGCTCGTGACGCTCATCGGGGCGACGACCGAGAACCCGTACTTCGAGGTCAACTCGGCGCTGCTGAGCCGCACGCAGGTCTACGAGCTGCACGAGCTCGCGGCCGCCGAGATCGCACTGCTGCTGCGCCGCGCGCTGGACCGCGGCGAGTGCGCCGCCAACGTGCCCGACGACGCGCTGGAGTTCCTCGCCGCGCGCGCCGGCGGCGATGCCCGCACGGCGCTCGCCGCGCTCGAGCTCGCCTGCGCGACGGCGGCGAGCGCGGGCGAGGCGAGCATCACGCTGGAGGGCGCGCAGGAGGCGCTGCAGCGCAAGGCGATCCGCTTCGACCGCGCCGGCGACCAGCACTACGACTACATCTCCGCGTGGATCAAAGCGACCCGCGCGTCGGACCCCGACGCCGCGCTGTACTACCTCGCCGTGATGCTCGAAGGTGGCGAGGACGCGCGCTTTCTCGTGCGGCGGATGGTGATCTTCGCGTCCGAGGACATCGGCAACGCCGACCCGCAGGCGCTCGTGGTCGCCACCGCGGCCGCGGCGGCGGTCGAGCACGTCGGTATGCCCGAGGCCGTCCACGCGCTCTCGCAGGCGACGATCTACCTCGCGCTCGCGCCGAAGTCCAAGGCGGCGACGATCTCGATCGGCAAGGCGATGCACCACGTCCGCACGCACGGCGCCGCCGCGCCGCCGCCGCAGATCCGCTCGCATCCGGTCGACTACGACAGCCCGCACAACCATCCAGGGCACGTCTCGCCGCAGGAGGTCGCCCCCGACGAGGTGGTCGGCGAGCGCTTCTACGAGCCCGACGACATGGAGGCCGGGCTGCTCGCGCGGCTGCAGGACATCCGCCGCAGGCGAGGGCGCGCGTGACCGTGGCTCGCGCCGGCCCCGCCGTGATCCGGTCGATCAGCCCGCTCGACGGTGCGCGCCTGGGCAGCGTCACGGCCACCGCGCCGGAGGCGGTCGGCGCCGCCGTCGCCGTCGCCACGGGGGTCGCACGAGCTTTCTTCGCGCGGCCGGGCGCCGCATGCGAGGAGCCGTGCCCGGCCTTGCCGCCGCGAGCGTTGGCAGCCGAAGCGGGCGTGGCGGCCGGCGCAGCCGTCGCCAGAACAGCCGCGGCGAACACCGGGACGAGCGCGCGCATCCACCCGCACACGACCGGCGACCCTCGGTTGCCGTCCATGGGCGGATCAGATCTCACGATGTCCTAACGCTGCGATGTGCGGGAGCAGGATCGCAATCGTCGCCGTTCGCGCGTCCGAGGCGAAGGGCTGTGGACGAACGTCTTACGCGCGGGTCGTCGTCGCGGTCACCGCATCGGCGAGCGCCTGCTCGTTGCGGGCGTCCAGGCTGGCCGTCGGCTCGTCGAGCAGCAGGACGGCGGGGCGCGACAGCAGCGCGCGGGCGATGGCCAGGCGCTGGCGCTGCCCAC
>JAHWJM010000436.1 GCA_019348435.1 Actinomycetota bacterium | reverse complement strand
TCGACTCGCTGCTCGAGCACCAGCCGATGCGCGGCGCGATGGCCGTCAGCGCGTCCGGCGACCGGCTGCTCATGGATGCCGTCAGCGCGGCCCCGACGGGCCCGTTCACGGTCGAGAACGCGGACCGCGGCCTGGCTGCGGAGGTGCCGGGGGACGCCCTCTACTACTCCGAGAGCGGCAACATCGGCGCGGCACTGACCGCGCTCATCGAGACGCTGAAGGAAGCGGCAGCAACGGACCCCGAGGCGGCCGAGCAGATTGCCACTGCCGAGGCCGCCCTCGGCGCCGATCTCGAGGAGCTCGTGGCCTGGGTCGACGACGGGGTCATCGTCGCCGGCTGGGACGGGACCGCCCCGTACGGCGGGCTCGTGCTCGTGCCGAACGACGTCGCGGCCGCCGAGCGCCGGCTCGGGCAGCTCGCTCGCTGGCTCGGAGACGATCTCCTCCCCGCGCGCCAGGATCGCTGCGGCCTCGGCTTCACCCTCGCGCTGCACCGCCTCGGCGATCGCCTCACGACGCTGCCGCTCGGCGTTGCCTCGCGCGGCACCCTCGATCTCCTCGGCTGCCGCGAGTGCGGCACGGCGCTGGCGCTCGCCCTCACCCGACAGCCGCGCCTCCTCGGCGGTCGCCTGCGCGGCCGCGATCGTCGCCTGCCGGTCGGCCTCGGCCTTGGCGATGCGCGCGTTCTTGGCTGCCTCGGCCTCCTGCTCCACCTGGTAGCGGTTGGCGTCGGCGGGCTTGCGGACCTCGGTGTCGAGCTCCCGCTCGGTCAGCGCCGCGGTGCGCACGGCGACCTTCTCCTGCTCGGCCAGGACCTCCTGGTCCTGCGCGGCACGCGCCCTCGGTCCGGCGGCGGCGGCCCGCGCGCCGGCGGCGACGACAAGCCCCCGCATCCCTGCACGATCATGCCCGGGATCCCGAGATCGATCGGCCCGACGGACGCTGGCGGCTCGTCATCTCCGACGCTGGCCTGACTGCAGAGGCCAAGCCGGCCGTGCGCTCCGTATCCCCAGCAGCGCACGCTGCCGTCATCCAGCCGGGCGCACGTGTGGTACTGCCCGGCGCTGATCGCGGTGGCGGCGCGCCCTCCCAGTTGGACGGGACCGACCGAGCCCGGATGCTCGGTGTCGCCGATCGCCGGCCCGTCGCCGTACCCGAGCTGCCCGAAGGAGGCGCTGCCCCAGCAGCGCACGCTGCCGTCGTCGAGCAGGGCACAGGTGTGCTCGAAGCCGGCGCTGATCGCCTTCGCGGTGCGCCCCGGGCCGAGGTTGACCGGCTCCATCGACCCAGGGGTCTCGTCGTCGCCGACGGCGCTCGAGTTGCCGTAGCCCAATCTGCCGAGGGCGCCGTAACCCCAGCAGCGCACGGTGCCGTCGTCGAGGATCGCGCACGTGTGACCGTAGCCGGCGCTGATCGCCTTCGCGCCGCGACCGCCGAGGTCGACCAGTCCGATGATGTCCGGCGTCGTCTGCGGGGTCCGCCCCACGTTGTCCACGTTGCCGTAGCCGAGCCGGCCGTTGCCGCCGAAGCCCCAGCAGCTCACGCCGCCGTCGCTCAGCAGCGCACAGGTGTGAAAGCCGCCGGCGCTGATCGCCTTGGCGGTGGTCCCGGGGCCGAACTTCACCGGGCCGGCCGCGCCGGGCGTCTCGTTGTCGCCGACGCTGTCCGTGTGGCCGTATCCGAGCCGGCCGTCGAGGTTGAACCCCCAGCAGCGCACGGCGCCGTCGTCGAGTACCGCGCAGGTGTGACCGTTGCCGGCGGCGATCGCCTTCGCCCTGAGCCCGCCGACGTCGACCGGTGGGAGGGCGGCGGGCTTCCCCTGCGGGGTGTGGCCGACGTTGTCGACGTTGCCGTAGCCCAGCCGGCCTTCGCCGCCGAAGCCCCAGCAGCGCACAGTGCCGTCTCCCAGCAGCGCGCAGCTGTGAACGGTGCCGGCGGCGATCGCGGCGATGCCTGCGGACCCGATCTCAACCGGCGCCACGGAGCCTGGCGTCTCGTCGTCGCCGATGCTCGCCGTGTTGCCGTACCCGAGAGCGCCGTCGCCGCCGTAGCCCCAGCAGCGCACGGCGCCCGCGTCGAGCAGCGCGCAGGTATGGACCGCCCCGGCGCTGACCGCCGTGACCGTGCGTCCCGCGCCGACGTCTACGGGTCCGGCGGCGGCGGGGGTCTCGTCGTCGCCGATCGTGATTCTGCTCGCGTAGCCGAGCGCTCCGTCTCCGCCGTAGCCCCAGCAGCGCAGGCCCGCGCTCGGCAGCAGCGCGCACGAGTGGTACCTGCCGGCATCGAGCCCGCCCGCGAGCGGCGAGGACGGTTGAGAGGCCTGCTCGGCCGCCGCCCCTGTCGGCAGGGCGGTCAGGGTGGCGATCAGCATAAGCAGCACGCCGAACGCCGTCGTCGAAACCCTGGCCCGTCGCGTCATCGCGCGCACCGTACAGCAACGCCGCATTCCCATATGCCGTATTTCAAAGGTTTTCCCCACTACCTCGGTGACGGCGACACCCGCCCGCAGACGGTGCGGTTGCGGGCGGCGTCGCGGCGCGCCGACCTGCGCC
>JAHWJM010000435.1 GCA_019348435.1 Actinomycetota bacterium | reverse complement strand
CCGCGTCCCGTGGTGCGGAGAGCCGAGCGTCACGACCCGTCTCACGTCCTGCGGCCGTGCGCCCACCCACAGCCGCGCCACGACTCCGCCTGCGCTGTAGCCGATCACGTCGACCGACGGTGCGCCGGAGGCGAGCGCGGCGTCCGCGGCGGCGCAGAGCAGCTCGGCCGAGGCGCGCAGGTCTCCGGTCGCGTCTCCCGGCAGCCGCACGACGACGGCCTCGCCGTCCTCGAGGCGCGCCACCCACTCTCCCCACGATTCGTCGCCGTCACGGGCGCGGCGCATCGCCTCAGGGACCGCGAGATCGCTGTGGTCGGGTGCCGCCTCGACAGCCAGCCGGACGATCCTCGTGCGACGTGCCGGCGTCGGCGGTGCTCCCGTCGTCTCTTCAGGCGGGCTCGGACGGCCGGCGGCGGCTCTCCCGTGACTTCCCATCGTTCCTCCTTGATCTGCTTGCCCACGTGCTTCCCATGCAGCTCGCGCCTCAACTCGCGCATGTTCGCACGGTGACAGTGCGGTGCAGCGGCGGCGTTCGTGCGTTCGTCCGCTGCGGGGTCAGCTGGGCGTTGCGGCGCGGGCGCCGCGACGGGGGGCGACGAGCCAGGCACGTGTTGCCAGAGCCCCGACGAACGCTGCGTACAGCCAGAACGGTACGCGCACACCGAGTGAGCTCAGCGGCCAGAACAGCGCCACCCCGTCAGCGGTGGCGAGATCGCGCGCGAGGTGCGCGAGGACGCCCAGGGCGGCGCCGAGGGCGACGGCGCGCGCGGCGGCTCGCAGCATGATGGCCCCGCCCGCCAGCGCGAACGCGGTTGCCAGCGAGTGCGGGTACGGGCGCGGCGTTCCGGCGGTGAGGAAGTCGGCCCCCAGCAGGTGCGGCAGGTGATCCAGATCGAGGGCCACCGCGCTGATGAGCGCCGCGACCACGAGTCTTCGCCGCGACGGTCGCGGCAGGTTCGCCAAGATGAGAAGCGCGGTCGCGAGGTGCGCTGACCAGTCGAGCGGACCGAGCACGAGAATCGGGAAGCGGAGCGCCTGCAGCACGGGGTGCAGCACAAGGATCCACAGAGCGGCGACGGCCACGACCTGCCTTCCGGTGCTCGAGGCGCTGCCGCGCTCGACGTGACGACTCACCGCACGGCCCAGCGCCTTCTTCGAGCGCTCGGCAGCGACGAGCAGGGGCGGCGCCTCAAAGCGCTGTGAACTCGGGAACGCCGCGGTGCAATGCAGCCCAGCCGAGGATGAGCAGCGCTCCGAGTGCGAACGCCGCGGCGACGGTCCGCAGCAGCGGTCGGGGCGCACGGAGCGCCCACAGCGAGAAGAGCATCGCCGCGACCAGCTCGAGCCACCAGGTCTGGCCTTCGACGGTGCTCGTGAACGCCGTCCAGCCCAGCAGCAGCCCGGCAGGCGTCAGCACGATCGGCGAAAGCGCCCAGGGACGCTGTGCCGCGCGCTCGGCCAGACAGAAGGCCGCGATCAGTGCGCCCCAGCCGAGCACGCCGGCGATGTGGCCGAAGCGTTCGTCCCAGAACGTCACGATCGGCGCGTCGATCTCACGCTGGATGGAGTTTGCCGCCAGGTGCGCGCCGCGCCCGTGGACGTAGAGCGTGGCGGCGACGATCGCGAGGAGCGCCGGAAGACGTGGCGTGCCGAAGGCATGTACGACGAGCGCGCTCGCCGCGACGATCGCGAGCGGGTTGAGCACGCCGACGACAGCTTGGGCCGGCGGCTGCAGTACGACCCACGCCTGATGCAACGCGAAGAAGGACGCGGCGAACACGAGGAACGCGACGTCGGGCGGGATCCTCGTCGCCGCCAGCCACGGCTTGGCGGTATGCCAGCAGCGGTCTTCGCCCCGGTCGGCGGGGATGCCGCGCCGCCGCGCCGCGGCGTGAGCGCCGGTCGGCTCAGCGGGCAGCGCGTGCGCGCCGCTCCCTTCCGCTTCATACCGTGGCATCCTCTCGTCGAACATCCACCGGCCGGGTCCCCGCTCGCAGTCCGCGGCCGCGCCCGTCGTCACGGCGCTGACAGCCCGGCCGGCGCTATGCGCAGGCGCCCCATCGGCGTCGCGCGCCGCGGTCGGGCTCGGAGGTCAGTTGCGTGACAGCCGGCCCCGCGTCGGGCGCGGCACCTGACGCCCGCGCGATGCACGGCGCCCCGCGGGTAGCGCCCGAACATGCATGCCACCTCCTCATCGGCGCGGCGCTCGCCGGACCGCCGCGCCGTCGCAGTCGCCGTCGTGGTGATCGTCGTCTACGGCGCCGCGCTCGTCCGAGGCGAGCGGTCGGCGCACGTAGCGGCCTCGCTGCAGGAGATCCATGCCGAGCCGGACGACGTGGTGCTGCTGGCACCTGCATGCGCCTCGATGGACCAGTTCGCCGACTACGCCCACCGCGGCGCGGCGTTTCGCGCCGCCGTCGGACAGTTACAAGGAGCCAGCAGTGGCCACTGAGATTCCGGTCCGGGGAACACCGCGACGCGCCGCGACACCAGACCGCCGGGCGCCGGCGCGCGCCGGGGCGGCCGGCGACACGACGCCGCAGTTCATCTGGTTGACCGCGATC
>JAHWJM010000434.1 GCA_019348435.1 Actinomycetota bacterium | reverse complement strand
CGCCGCATCCGAGCTCGTGCCGCTGATGGGAGAGCTCCTCGAGTACCAGTACCGCGTGCGGTTGAGGGAGGGAATCCGCCGCGAGGCGGCGATCCCGCCTGACGCGCTCGAGTCCGGCGAGCTTCCCGGCGCGGTCGAGATCGCGGTTGGCTTCGCGGACCTGGTGGGGTTCACGCGCCTCGGGGAGCAGCTCGCTCCCGAGGACGTCGGCCGCGTGGCCGGCGAGCTCGCCGGGATGGCCCGGGAGGTAGCCGAGGAGCCCGTCCAGCTCGTGAAGATGATCGGCGACGCGGCGATGCTCGTGTCGCCCGAGGAGGGCCCACTGCTGGACCTGGCCCTCGACCTCGTCGCGACAGCCGACGCGGACCCCGAGTTCCCGCAGCTGCGCGCGGGACTCGCCTCGGGCCTGGCCGCCGTGACGGCGGTGCTGCTGGCGATGCTCGAGCCGGGGGACGTGGTCGTCGTGCCCGCCGACGGCTACCCCGGCGTAACGACGATCGCGCTCGAGCAGCTGCGCCCGCGCGGCATCGAGGTCCGCGTCGTGGCAACCGACGACGCGGCGATCCGCGCCGCGCTGCCGGGCGCGACGCTGGTCTGGATCGAGACACCCTCCAATCCCGGCTTGGTCGTGCTCGACGTCGCGGCGCTCGCCGCGGCCGCGCACGAGGCGGGCGCGCTGCTGGCGGTAGACAACACGCTGGCGACGCCGCTGCTGCAGCGCCCGCTCCAGCTCGGCGCCGACCTGGCGATCGGCAGCGCCTCGAAGGGGCTGACGGGCCACAGCGACCTCGTCCTCGGCTACGTGGCGGCCGCCGACTCCGCCTTCGCCGCGAAGGCGCGCGCCTGGCGCAGCCTGACGGGCGCGATCGCGGGCCCGTTCGAAGCGTGGCTCGCGCACCGCTCGCTCGCCACGCTCGACGTGCGCCACGAGCGCCAGTGCGCGAACGCGCTGGTCCTCGCTCGGGCGCTGGCCGCGCGCGATGACGTGGTCGACGTGCGCTATCCCGGCCTGCCGGAGGATCGCGGGCACGCGCTCGCGGCGCGCAGCTTCGGCGGCGAGCGCTTCGGCAGCGTGCTGTGCTTCGACCTGCGGACCGAGACGCGCGCGCAGGCGTTCCTCGGAGCGGCCACGCTCATCGCCGAGGCGACGAGCTTCGGCGGCGTGCACTCCTCCGCCGAGCGGCGCCTACGCTGGGGCATCGACGACGTCTCGCCGGGCTTCATCCGCCTCAGCGCGGGGATCGAGGATGCCGACGACCTCGTCGCGGACGTGTGCGCCGCGCTGGACGCGAGCGCGGGCGCGGCCTGACGCTCCGCCACCCAGCCGGCTGGGTGTGTCGAATGCGTATCGCTCCGCGTGCACGATTCGACACACCGCAGGCCCGTGAGCGGCATCGCAGGGGGCGAAGCCGTCGGGGCCGGACCCTAGTGTGAGGGCATGGCTCGCCCCACCACCGTCCACGTCTGCTCGCAGTGCGGGCACAGCAGCGTGCGCTGGCACGGGCAGTGCCCGGGCTGCGACGCGTGGAACACGCTCGTCGAGGAGCGCGCTGCGGCCGCCACGAGCGGCGGCCGCGGGCGCGGCGGTGCCGCCGCCACCGGCGCCCGCGCCGGCGTGCCGACGCGCCTGGCCGACGTGAGCACCGAGCGAGTCCCGCGCCTGCTGACGGCGATCGGCGAGCTCGATCGCGTGCTCGGCGGCGGCCTCGTGCCCGGCTCGCTCGTGCTGCTCGGCGGCTCGCCGGGGATCGGCAAGTCGACCTTGACGAACATGGCGCTCGGCAACCTCGCCGCGGCCGGTCGGCGCACGCTCTACGTCTCCGGTGAGGAGTCGGCCGCGCAGATACGCCTGCGTGCCCAGCGGCTGATCGCGGTCACCTCCGGCGCGCTCGAGGTCCCGGTGCTCGCCGAGACCGACCTGGACACGATCCTCGCCACGCTGCGCGCCGAGCGGCCCGAGGTCGTCGTCATCGACTCCGTTCAGACGATGCACGCCGCCGACCTCAGCGGCGCGCCGGGCTCCGTCGCGCAGGTCCGCGAGACGGCGGCGCGCATCATGCAGGTCGCCAAGGCGGGCGCGATCGCCGTGCTGCTCGTCGGCCACGTCACGAAGGAGGGCTCGCTGGCGGGGCCGCGGGTCCTCGAGCACCTCGTCGACTGCGTCCTGCAGTTCGAGGGCGAGCGCGAGCGCACGTACCGCACGCTGCGCGCGCTGAAGAACCGCTTCGGCTCGACGAACGAGGCGGGCGTCTTCGAGATGCGCTCGGGCGGCCTCGTCGAGGTGCTCGACGCCAGCGCCCGGTTCGTGGGGGAGGCGACCCGCGCGCCCGGGTCGGTCGTCCTCGCCGCGATGGAGGGCTCGCGCCCGCTGCTCGTCGAGGTCCAGGCGCTCGTGTCGCCGTCGGAACTGGTCCCGCCGCGCCGCGTGGTGAACGGGCTCGACCGCAACCGGCTGGCGCTCGTGCTCGCGGTGCTCGGCCGCCACGCCGGGGTCGGGGTGGGGACGGCGGACGTCTTCGTCAACGTGGTCGGGGGCGTGCGCGTCGACGAGCCGGGCGTCGACCT
>JAHWJM010000433.1 GCA_019348435.1 Actinomycetota bacterium | reverse complement strand
CAGCGAGGGGGACAGCGACGTGCCGGCGCGTCTGGTGCGGTTCGTCGCCGACGTGCGGGTCCGGTTCGCCGACGCCGGTGTGCTGTTCCAACGGCAGCTGCGCGACGCGGTGTCGGAGGGCCGCCAGACCGTGACGTTCGAGCTGTCGTTGCCGCCGGCCGCGGGGCAGTGGGCACGCGCGTTCGCCGAGTACTTCGACGAGGCCGACGAGTTCTGCCGCGCCGGCGAGCTGCTCACACTGGCGTCACCGCCCGACGTCGTCGCCCACCCGCGCGACGAGGCCGACGTCGCGCGGCTCCTGGAGTGGTGCGCGGCCGCGGGCGTCGCGTGCGTGCCGGTCGGCGGCGGGACGAGCGTCGTCGGCGGGGTCGAGGCGCTGCGCGCCCAGTTCGCCGCGGTCGTCAGCCTCGATCTCGCCCGGCTCAGCGGGCTGCACGCGCTCGACGAGCCCTCCCAGCTGGCGACCTTCGGCGCCGGCACGCTCGGCCCTGAGGTCGAGCGGCTGCTGGAACCCAGCGCGCACACGCTCGGCCACTTCCCGCAGAGCTTCGAGTTCTCGACCGTCGGCGGCTGGGCGGCGACGCGCTCTGCCGGGCAGGCCTCGACCGGCTACGGGCGCATCGACGACCTCGTCGTCGGGCTGCGCGCCGCCACCCCGAGCGGCGAGCTGACCACCCTGCCGGTGCCCGCCAGCGCGGCCGGGCCCGATCTGCGCGAGCTGCTGCTCGGCTCCGAGGGCGCACTCGGCGTGATCACCGAGGTGACGCTGCGCGTCCGCCCGCGCCCGCAGCAGCAGCGCTTCGACACCTATGCGCTGCCCGGCTTCGCCGCCGGCACGGACGCGCTCAGGGAGCTCGAGCAGGCGGGCGCGGCGCCGGATGTGGCGCGCCTGTCAGACGAGGAGGAGACGCGCATCTCGCTTGCGCTGGCGTCGCGGCCGGCGGCGACGTGGCTGCTGCGCGCCTACATGACCGCCCGCGCCCGCTACGGTCGCCGCGGCCGTGCCGAGGCTCGGAGCCGAGGCGGTCCGCCGGCCGGCTGCATGTCCATCCTCGGCTTCGACGGCGACCCCGCCGAGATCGCGCTCCGGCGGACCCGCGCGCGCCGCGTCCTGCGCCGGCACGGTGCTGTCGCGCTCGGGCCCGCCCCCGGCGCCGCGTGGGCGAAGGGCCGCTTTCACGGCGGGTACCTGCGCGACCAGCTGATCGGCCGCGGCGTCCTCGTCGAGACGCTCGAGACCGCGACGACCTGGACGGCCCTCACGCAGACGCACCGCGCCATACGCGACGCGCTGCACGACGCGCTCGCGCGCCGCGGCACCCCCGCGGTCGTCATGTGCCACGTCTCGCACCTGTACCCGACGGGCGCCTCGCTGTACTTCACGTTCCTCGCGCGCCAACAACCGGGCGGTGCGCTCGCGCAGTGGCAGGCCGCCAAGCAGGCGGCGTGCGAGGCGATCGGCGCTGCGGGCGCGACGATCACCCATCACCACGCCGTCGGCCGCGACCACGCGCCGTACCTGCCGGCGGAGGTCGGCGCGCTGGGCATCTCGGCGCTGCAGGCGGTCAAGGCGCGCGTCGATCCGGCCGGGATCATGAATCCGGGCAAGCTCATCGCGTAGGCGAGCGGTCGCGCCTCGAGTCGCCGCCTTGATGCGGACGGTGATGACGCGGCGAGTGCGCATATCGCACCGGGCGCGTCACGACCACGACAGCGCCGGCGGTCCGGGCGCGCCGAGTGCGCATATCGCACCGGGCGCGTCACGACCGGGCCAGCGCCGACGCGGCACGCGAAGGGGGGCGTCGGCGCGGCCGCCCGCGACCGCCGGCGGCGAGCCGCCTGCGTCAAGATGTACGCGTGACCACGCCCGCCACCTGCCCGCGCTGCGCCGCCCTCTTCGAGTGCGGGATCGACACGGGCGCCTGCTGGTGCCGTGAGGTGGTGGTCAACGACATCACCCGCGCCGCGGTCGCGCAGTACTACGACGGCTGCCTGTGCCGCGAGTGCCTCACCGCAGTGCAGGACCGTCCGCCGATACCGAGCGTGCGCGAGTTTCTCACCGCGCAGCTCAAGCGCAAGTGGGGCCGCCCGCCGCGCCCCCGCAGCTCGCCGCGGCCGTGACGGGCGCTGCGCCCCGATAGCCTGACGCTATGTCAACGACCGCCGCCGCCCCTGCCGACGCTGAGCAGACGCCAGCGTTCTCGCTCGAGCTCTCCCAGGAGCAGCGCGACATCCGCGACTGGGTCCACGGCTTCGCCGCCGGCGTCCTGCGTCCCGCCGCCCACGAGTGGGACGAGCGCGAGGAGACGCCCTGGCCGATCATCCAGGAGGCCGCGAAGGTCGGTCTCTACGGCTTCGAGGCGATGGGCCAGTTTCACTCCGACCCCACGGGGCTGACGATGCCGATCGCCCACGAGGAGCTCTTCTGGGGCGACGCCGGCATCGGCATGGCGATCATGGGCACGTCGCTGGCCGTCGCCTCCATCTTCGGCTCCGGTACCCCGGAGCAGATGGCGGAGTTCATCCCGCAGTGCTTCGGCACCGTCGACGAGCCGCAGGTCGCCTCGTTCTGCGTTTCGGAGCCCGACGCC
>JAHWJM010000432.1 GCA_019348435.1 Actinomycetota bacterium | reverse complement strand
ACCGATGAGCTCATCAAGCGCGGGTTCCTGATTGCCCGCGACGTCCTCCGCCCGTACATCAAGTGAGCACCATGAGCACCGCCGCACCGACCTACACCGTCGAGACCGTCACCGAGCGTCAGCTGGCCAAGACGATAGACCACTCGCTGCTCAAGCCGGAGCTCGACGACGCCTTCATCGAGGAGGGCTGCCGCCTGGCGGCCGAGTACGACGTGGCATCGGTCTGCTGCCGCCCCGCCGACGTCCGCCGGGCCAGCGCGATCCTCGACGGCACCGACGTCGCGGTCGGCACGGTGATCGGCTTCCCGCACGGCAGCTCGACCACCGCCACGAAGGTGTTCGAGGCGCGTGACGCGCTCGCCAACGGCGCGACGGAGCTCGACATGGTCCTCCAGATCGGGGCCCTGCGGTCCGGCCGCGACCAGGACGTCCGCGACGACATCGCCGCCGTGGTGCAGGTCGCCCACGAGGCAGGCGCGCTCGTCAAGGTGATCCTCGAGAACGCCTACCTCAACGACGACGAGAAGGAGCGCGGCTCCCGCCTCGCCGAGGCGGCCGGCGCCGACTTCGTTAAGACCTCGACCGGCTACGCGCCGACCGGCGCCACCCACGAGGACCTGGCCCTGATGCGCCGCGTCACCTCGCCGCACGTGCAGATCAAGGCGGCCGGGGGAGTCCGGACGCTCGACGACCTGCTGGCGGTCATGAACCTCGGCGTCACCCGGATCGGCGCGACCCAGACGAAGCCGATCCTCGAGGATTACCGTGTTCGCCGGTCCGGCGGCGCGCCGCCGGCGCAAACGGGCTCGAGCGAGGGCGAATACTGACGTGACGACCGCCGCCGCTCCGACCATGCGCTGGGTCGCCGAGGCATCGGCGCTGCTCGAGCGCCTGGCTGCGACCCAGGCCGGCGCGGTCGAGACGCCCGTCGGCCTGCTGCCGGAAGAGGGCGCGCTGAACCTCGACGGGCTCGACCTGTCGCCCGGGGCGATCCAGCAGCTCCTGACGGTCGACGAAGAGGCCGTCAAGGGCGAGATCGCCCAGTACGAGGCGCACTTCGCGAAGTTCGGCGACGACCTGCCGGCCGAGCTGCGCGCGGAGATCGAGTCGAGCCTCCGCGAGCGCGACGAGCAGGCGGTCGAGCACGAGTTCCGCGAGGCCGTCGTGGACGCTGCGGCGGCGCGGTCCGACGTCGACATCCCCGACGACCTCGTCCACGCCAAGGCCCACGACATGTGGTCGCAGACCGCCCGGCGCCTTCGCTCACAGGGCATCGAGCCGGCGCAGTACCTCCAGATCATCGGCAAGAGCGAGGAGGAGCTCGTGCACGAGGCAGAGGACGACGCGCGCACCGCGCTCGCCCGCGAGAGCCTGCTCGCCGTGCTCGAGGTCGTGGGCGCGCATGTGGGCCTGGGCGGCGCGCAGGAGCTCGCCGCCGAGCTGCCCGATCCGGCCGCCGAGGCCCTGCGCCGCGGGGCCGGGCCCTCCCCGGACCCGACCAGCGCCGGTGGCGCGCCCGCGCAGCCGGGCACCGGGCCGGAGCTCTACGCGCAGGTCGCAGACCGGCTGGGCATCGACGAGGCGACCGCGCCGGACCGCGTCCAGGGTGCCCTTCGCGCCATCGCCCGCGGACTCGACCAGGACCGTCTCGACCGCGTCCGCTCGCAGCTGCCCGATGATGTGGGCCGCATGCTCATCCACGAGGACGAGGGCGACACCTCACGGCTGCGCACCGGCGCCTGAGCGCGCGCGCTGAGCGCGCGCGTGTCGTCAGCGCGCGCGCGTGTCGTCAGCCAGCGCGCCGGGAAGGTGCTCCTCGGCGGCCGAAACCAACCCGGGAGGATCCGATGGCGACCTGCGAGGTCTGCGGCAACGAGTACGACAAGGCGATGGAGATCACCACCGCCGGCGTCACCCACGTGTTCGACTCCTTCGAATGCGCGATCCACAGGCTCGCCCCTCGCTGCGAGAACTGCGGATGCACGATCATCGGTCATGGGCACGAGGCCGACGGCGCCATGTTCTGCTGCGCGCACTGCGCCGGGAGCAGCGGTGTGACCAGCCTCAGCGACCGTGCCTGAGGCACGGCCGACCCGTATCTGTTCCTGGGTAGCAAGCGGAGCGGTGGGGTAACGCTCGGGAACGTCACCGATCAGGAGGAGGACCCATGTCGTTCGAGGAAGCGGGCCAGGTCACCGGCACCAAGGACAAGGACTACAACATCATCTGGTTCACCGAGTCGTGCCTGAGCAACGCGCTGCGCATGGAGCGCTACGCCCAGGACGCTGAGCGCGACGGCGACCAGGAGCTTTCGGACTTCTTCCACCGTGCGGAGGCTGAGAGCAGGAAGGGCGCCGAACGGGGCAAGGAGTTGCTCGCCAAGCGCCTGGGCTGACCAGCTGGCCGCGCAGCATCACCTCGCGCCCCCGCGGCGCGAGGTCGTGCGGCGCCCACAGCCCATAGCCTCCGGTCGATGGAGAGCGAGCTGCACGAGGTCCTGACCGGCTTTCGTCCGATCTCTCTCGATGACCTCAACGCCCGCGCGGCACTGCAGCAGCGCGTCGACCGCAAGTACCTGATCTCCCAGGCCGCCTT
>JAHWJM010000431.1 GCA_019348435.1 Actinomycetota bacterium | reverse complement strand
CTCCTCGGAGTACTTCTGGAACTTCTCCATCGACCAGTGCGTGTCGGGCGGCCCGAGCGACTGGTAGGCGTGGAAGCACTCGATCCAGCCCTTGGCGAAGTTCTCCCGGCCCTTCACCCAGTTCGCCGGGCTGGCGTCCCAGAAGTGCAGGTGGCCGTCCATGACGAAGTACTTCTCGCCGTCGTGCTCGTACATGGCTAGTTCACCGCCTTCGAGCCGAAGTCGATGCACTCGGCAGCGTCGTCGGAATTCGCGAACATCAGCACGCGGGCGCCGAAGCGGGTCATCGCCGGCGCGCCTCGATCTTCAGGTTGCCGTGCGAGCACGCGACGCCGGCGATGGCGTGGCCGGCCTGGTCGGACACGACACCCGGCCCGTTGAACGACGTGCGGTCGGACTTTCGGCGGTGTTCGCTCATGCGGGCGTCTCCTCCGGGATCTGGTGGTCGATGTCGGACAGTCCGCAGCGTCCCGCGACCCCCTCGCGCTGTCAAGAACGTCCCGTGCAGCGGGTGCTTCGCGCGACCTCCTCGGGCGGCGCTGGCGCGGCGGCCGCTCCGGCGTCCCTTCGTCGATCACCTTCGGGGAGATCCAGAAGACCTCCCGCTGGTGACGTCGCGGTGCTGCAAGCTGCGGCCGTACATAAGCCGCGATCGGTCGGTTCGGCCGCTCGCGTGCCGCCGCCTTCGAGCGCCGTCTCGGCCGGCTTGTCGACCTTCGCGGGCCGCGCAAGCGAGCGTTCGCGGTCCTGAGAGCAGGTAGGACAGAACGTCGCGCAATACCGAGACCCCGCCGGACGGCGTCGGCCGGCGGCTGCGGCACGCGCGCGGCGAAGGCGCCGGCGCGCGCGAGGAGCAAAGATGCTTACACCGCCGGATCGACTGCGAAAGACGCCGATCACAGCTCGCAGCTTGAGCGGCCCCGTGGAATCGCCCGCTTGCTGACTATCCGGGCTCCTCCGCCATCGGCTCTGTAGTTGGGGCCGCCGTGGCCGCCGCGGAACGCGTGGTCGCCGTCGTCGAGACGTGCGCGGCTGGCGGCCTGCTCGTTATGTGTATGCGTGGTGTACGAGCTGGGTGTGGTCAAGCGTGACGAACGCGTTGACGACCGCTGGGTCAAAGAGCGTGCCGCTGGCCAGAAGGATGATCGCGAGCGCGTCCTCGATCGTTCTGGCGTCTTTGTAGGGGCGCTTGTGCGTGATCGCGTCGAAGGTATCGGCGATCGCGGTGATCCGTGCCGCGAGCGGGATGTCTTCGCCGGCGACCCCATGCGGGTAGCCGGAGCCGTTCCAGCGCTCGTGGTGGCTGAGCGCGATCTGTGCGGCCATCTGCAACACGGGTGAGCTGCTGTCGACGAGGATCGCGGCGCCGATCAGGGTGTGATCTTGCATGGTCTCGTACTGCGCGGCCGTCAGCGGGCCCGGTTTGAGCAGGATCGCGTCTGAGATCCCGAGCTTGCCGACGTCGTGCAGCGGCACGGCTTCGCAGATGGTCTGCACGGTCGCGTCGGGCAGGCCGAGCTCGCGCGCGATCAGCATGCTCGTGTGACCGACGCGGTCGGTGTGGTTGTGGGTGGCGTCGTCGCGGTATTCCGCCGCGAGTGCCAGTCGTTGCAGTGTTTCGCGCCTCGCCTGCTCCAGCTCGCTTGTGCGCATGGCGACGGTGCGCTCGAGTTGCTCGCCGTGATGGCGGATCGTTTCCTCGGCGTGCTGCAGGACCGTGATATCGCGCGCATTGGCATGGATGATCGCCTGCTCGGTGTCGACGCACGCGTTCCACTCAAGCCAGCGGTAGGAGCCATCGCGGGCGCGGTAGCGATTGCGAAACGAGACGGTGTTGTGGCCTGCGCTCACGTTGGCGACCTCGGTCAGCGTGCGTTCGCGATCGTCGGGATGCACGAAGTCGATCAGCGGCCGCGAGCGCAGCTCGTCGCTGCTCCAGCCAAGCGTGCGCTCCCAGGAGTCGTTGAGCCGCGTGAAGTAGCCCTCGAAGCTCGCGGTCGCCATCAGATCAAGCGACAGCTGCTCTGAGCGAGCGATGTTCGCTTCAAGGCGACGGCGTACTGTGACAAAACTTCCCAGCAGCCCGCCGAGCAGCAAGTATGCGAGCGCCCGCGACAGATACTCAAGCGCGTCCAGGTCGGCGTGTGGTGCCGACAGATCCCAGCCGGCCACCAGCGCCAAGGCCAGCAGCCCGGCGGCCAATCCGCCGACGACGCCGAACTCGATCGCCGCCAACACGATCGGCACGACGAAGATGCCGGGCGCGGCATCGCCGAGCAGATACACGGCAGCGAACAAGGCCACGATGGCCACGGCGGTCAGCCGGCGCCGCGGCACGCGACCACGCTCAAAGACGGCTCGCAGCAATCGGTGAAGCCCGCCGCGCCGACTCATCGCGTCAACCACGAGCACATGGCGGCGGAGAAACTGCCACGCGCCCGCGCGCGCGGGATGCAGCCGGGGTGCGTCGCGGTTGTCGATCAGATCATCTTCAAGGCGTGCCGACTTGGCATCACTGCCCCAGCCGGGTGATGGCACGGTTTGAGTACCCGGATACAGCCGCACGACGAGTGCATCCGCGCGGAGCGGTCGACCCTGCAGATG
>JAHWJM010000430.1 GCA_019348435.1 Actinomycetota bacterium | reverse complement strand
GAGGGGCGCAGGATCGATTCCGTCGGGCGCCGCGGGAAGTTCCTCATCGCACCGCTGGAAGACGGGCTCGAGCTGATCATGCATCTCGGGATGACGGGAGCGTTTAGGTTCGATGTGGACGACCCGTACGTGCGCGCTCGGCTGAAGCTCGATGACGGGCGAACTCTCTCGTTCAGAGACGTTCGCAGGTTCGGGCGCATGGCGGTGGTCGAAGCGGGGATCTACGACGCGATCCCGACGCTCGCGATGCTCGGCCCCGAGCCTTTGAGCGACGAGTTCGACCCCGACGTCTTCGCGTGGGAGCTTCGGCGGACGACCAGTCCCGTCAAGCCGTTCCTCCTGTCGCAGCGCCCCGTCGCGGGCGTCGGCAACATCTACGCCGACGAGGCGCTGCACCGCGCCGGGATCCACCCGGAGCGGCCGGCCAACGCGCTCGAGCCGGCCCAGACCGCGGCGCTGCGCGACGCGGTCCTGGCGTCGCTCGAGGCGGGGATCGCGGCGAAGGGCGCGACGATCGACGACTTCCGCCACCCCGACGGCGTCCGCGGCTCGTTTCAGGACGAGTTCCTCGTCCACCGCCGCGCGGGCGAACCGTGCCCGGCGTGCGGGACGCTGGTGCGCAAGCTCGTGGTCGCCGGGCGGGGGACCTACGTGTGCGAGACCTGCCAGCCGCCCGTGTGACGTCGCCCAGAGGACGAGCGGAGCGAAGTCCGGCCGGGCGAAACCCGATTGACGAGCGCAGCGAAGTCCAGCCGCGCGAAGGATCAGGCCGCGAGCTCGGCCAGCTTGCCGTCGCGGTCGGCCGCGGCGAGCTCCTGATCGATCAGCAGCTGCTCCTGCGCGCTCGCGCCACGCCCCCACGGCTGCGGCCAGTGCGGCTGCACGAGTCCCGCGTCGGCGAGGGCGCGGCGGCGCTGCGTCTCGTCGTCGGGCAGGTCGCGCAGCAACGCCCGCAGCTCAGCGCGCACCTGCGCGGTGGCCGTCTCGTCCAGGTCGACGGACAGCGTCCGGCGCGCCCCGTTCAGCGCGTGCTCGGCAGCCGTGGCGCGCCACCGCGCCGCCGCCGAGTCGCTGATCGCGGGCCGCTTCGAGATCACACAGGCCGGCCAGGGAGACGACGCGCTCGATGACCTCCGGCCTGACCGCGGCGGCCGTCAGTGCCAGGTGCGCCCCGGCGGAGTGGCCGACGAGGGTCACGCACTCCGTGTCGGCCCTGTCGCAGATCGCTGCGACCGCAGTGAGGACGTCGTCGCGGCTCTGGGGCCATCCGCCGGTGCCACCGACGCGGCCGTACTCGACGTTCCACGTCTCCCAGCCGCGCTCGGCCAGGTCGACCGCGAGGCCGTCCATGAGGTCGCGCCGCCACGACTGCATCCAGAAGCCGCCGTGGACGAGCACGACGACGCCGCGCCGGGGGTCCCGACGGGGTCGCCGCACGTCCATCAGCTGGTCCTCGATCAGCCCGTACGGCACCGTCTCCACGGGCCAGCGCGTCGAGAACGCGAGGTGGCGGATGCCCCAGCGAAACCCGTCGACGCCCTGCGCGCGGTCGACGCGCACGACTGGTGCGGCCGGCGGTGCTTCGACACCCGGCCCGACGATGACGGCGTCCGCGTCGCCGGCGTCGAACGCCAGCGACCAGCCGACCTCGTCCGCCCATTCGCTGCACAGTTCCAGTAGGCGTTCGGTCGTCTCCGGCGGCGGCGCCGACAGCGACGGGCGGTCCAGCGGGACGCCGTCACCGGGGTCGACGAAGACGCTACCGCGCACGCGACCGCAGCAGTTGCCGCGCGATGATGGTGCGCTGGATCTCGGACGTGCCCTCGTAGATGCGCGGTGCGCGGACCTCGCGGTACAGCTGCTCGAGCAGATGCCCCCGTTGCAGCGCGCGGGCGCCGTGGATCTGCACCGCCGCATCGACGACGAACTGCGCCGCCTCCGTGGCGTACAGCTTCGCCATCGCCGACGCCTGCGTGATGTCGTCGTCGCCGCTGTCGTACGCGTCGGCTGCGGCGTACACCAACAGGCGCGCGGCCTGCGTCCGCGTCGCCATCTCGGCCAGCTGGTGTGACACCGCCTGGAACGACGCGATCGGCTGTCCGAACGCCTCTCGCGTCTGCGCGTAGTCGACGGCCGCGTCGAGCGCCGCCTGCGCCATCCCGAGTGCGAACGCGCCGACGCTGGGCCGGAAGAGGTCGAGCGTGCGCATGGCGACCCGGAAGCCGCGGTCGACCTCGCCGAGAACGGCCTCCTCGCCGACGGCGACGCCGTCGAACGTCAACCGCCCGAGGACATGCGGGCTGATCATGTCCAGCGCCTCGCCGGACAGGCCCTCACTGGCGCCGTCGACGACGAACGCGGTAACCCCCCGCGCGCCGGCATCCGGGGTCGTGCGCGCGAAGACGGTGTAGACGTCGGCGTCGGGGGCGTTGGAGATCCATGTCTTCTCGCCGTACAGCCGCCACCCGTCGACGTCGCGCTCGGCGCGCAGCGCCAGGTTCGCGGCGTCGCTGCCGGCGTCCGGCTCGGTGAGCGCGAACGCCGCCACCGCGTCCCCGGACGCCACGCGCGGGATCCACTGCTCGGCGACCTCCGGCCGCGCCGACTGCACGATCGGGTAA
>JAHWJM010000042.1 GCA_019348435.1 Actinomycetota bacterium | reverse complement strand
CGACGACCTCATCCAGGAAGGGCTGGTCGGGCTCTACAAAGCCGTCCGCGACTACCGCTCAGACCGCGAGTCGTCGTTTCGCAACTTCGCCGAGCTGTGCATCACGCGCCAGATCATCACCGCGGTCAAGACGGCGACGCGCAACAAGCACACGCCGCTGAACCAGTACGTCTCCTTCTCCGCCACGCCGGCGGGCTCCGGCGGCGACAGCGAGCCGACGCTCGAGGACGTCATCCCGGGCTCGACCGTCCACGATCCGGTCAACCAGGTCATCTCCTCCGAGGAGCTGCATTCGCTCGTGGGCTGCCTGTCGACGGCGCTGTCGGACCTCGAGGGCCGTGTACTCGCGCTGTATCTCGACGGCCGCCCGTACGAGGAGGTCGCCGCGCGCATCGGCTGCGACGCCAAGACCGTCGACAACGCGTTGCAGCGCGTCAAGCGCAAGGTCGGCTCGCATCTGACGCAGCGTGCCGTCCTGAACTAGTGGTCGCCGCCGCAACTGGACGACCACTGGCGTCCGGCGCGGGCCGATAGCATCGGTCCCGTGACCTCGCTCGCCATCTCCACGCTCGGCGTGATCCTGCTCGTCGTGCTTGCTCTCGTCCTCGTCCTCGCGGCGGGCGGCTACATCGCGATGACGCGCCGCATCCGCGGCCGCGAGGCGGGTTTGCAGCGCGAGCTCGCGCACGCGGAGGACGCGCTCGCGCAGGCCCACGCGCTCGACAAGGGCTGGGACCGCAAGACACTCGAGGCGGCCGCTCGCGCTGCCGCGGCCGAGCGCTTCGGCGACGGCATCGTCGGCGAGCCGCAGCTCGTGCAGGTCATCGACCGCCCCGGCGTCGACGCCGACCAAGCGGTCTTTCGCGTCGAGAGCTCCGACGGCAGCGAGCACCGCATCACGCTCGGCCGCGCCGGCGGCGAGTGGGGTCCGGCCTGACCGGCCGCCGGACCCGCTCTCGCTGAGGGCGGCTCGCGCTCAGCCTCCCGTGCGCTCGAGCAGGTCGACGACGAAGACCAGCGTCGCGCCGGGCGGGATGTCGCCCTGGCCCGTCTCGCCGTAGGCGAGGTCAGGCGGGATGACGAGCAGGCGCCGGCCGCCGGCCCTCATCCCCTCGATGCCCTGGTCCCAGCCGGGGATGACCGCTCCCTGGCCGAGCGTGAAGGAAAACGGATCGCCCTCGTCCCACGAGGCCTCGAACTGCTCGCCGGTCTCGAACAGCGCGCCGAGGTAGTGCATCCTGAGCTCGTCACCGGCCTCCGCCGCCGCGCCCTTGCCGACGACGACGTCCTTGGTCACGAGCTCCGTCGGCGGGTCCCCGGAAGGCTTGGTGATCGTCGGCTTCTCCGACATGTCCTCGGACACCCTGATGCTGTCGACGTCGAACGCTCGGCCTGTGGTCGAGGTCGACGGGTCTGCCGTGGTCTCCGCGGGCGGCGTGGCCGGGATCGCGGGCGGTAGCGAGGCGTCGCCACCGCCATCGTCGTCGCCGCACGCACCGATCCCGACCGCCGCGACGGCCACCAGCGCGATGAGCCGTCCGCGCACCGCGCTACCCGACCTTCACGAGGTCGACGACGAAGACCAGCGTCTCGTTTGGTCCGATCGGCCCGACGCCGCGCGAGCCGTACGCGAGCTCCGGCGGGACGACGAGCGTGCGCCGGCCGCCCTCGCGCATCCCGGTGACGCCGAAGTCCCAGCCCTTGATGACGGCGCCGCCGCCGAGCGGAAAGTCAAACGGCTGACGGCGGTCCCACGACGAGTCGAACTGCTGCCCGGTGGAGAACGAGACGCCGACGTAGTGGACGGTGACGTGGTCGCCGGGCTTGGCCGCCGCGCCCTCGCCGACGACGACGTCGTCGGTCTCGAGCTCGGTCGGCGGCTCGCCGGTCGGCATCGGGACCTCGGGCTTCGTGTTGAGGTCGTCTGAGATTTCGAGGTTGGTCATGGCACGAAGACTAGGGGTGCAGGCCGGCATGGCCGCAATCGGCGCCGGGCGACCACGAGGTCTGGCAGCATCCGGTCGCTATGCACGGTTCGGTCAAGGCGGCTCTGCTCACGCTCGCGATGCTCGTCGTCGTCGCGCCCGCGAACGCGCAGGCGGCTGCCTACACGGCGTGCCAGAAGGCCGGCGACGCGAAGATCGTCGACGTGAGCGGCGCGACGTGCGACGAGGCTCGCGCGGTCGCGGCGGCGCTGGCCGGCGTGGCCCCCGCCAACGTCGAGGCCGTGCTGCGCGCGCAGGGGTGGGCGCCGCTGCGTGCCGCGGCCACCGGCTACGACGAGTCCTACGACCTCTTCGCCACCCGCGGGCGCGCTGCGCTGTTCCTGCGCCGCGGCGGTGCGGCTCCCAACCTCGACGGCTGGACGGCCGGCCGCGAGCTCGTCTTCTCGCGCCTGCCGCTCGTCGGCGGCGCGACGGTACCGCAGGGCTCGGCCGCGTGCACCTCGGGCTTCCTCATCCGGCTCGGGCGGCGGCTGGGTGGCCTGAGCGCCGGCCACTGCGCCGGGCTGACGAGGAAGCGCACGACGCTGCGGCGCAACGGCGCGCTGCGGGAGACGCGGCAGGTCGGTCTCGTCGTCGGCGGCGTGCGACGCAACCTCTGGCGCAAGCGACGCGGCCGCGACGCGCTCGTGCTGCCGGCGCCGTCTGGGCCCGGCCGCTCGGCGACGCCCGTCGTCGACCGCGGGATCCTGGCCCCGCCGTTGTTCGTCGCCGGCAGCGCACGCCCGCAACTCGGCCGCCGGGTCTGCCTCACGGGCCGCTCGAGTGGCATCGACCAGTGCGGCCGCATCATCCGCTCCTATCCCGGCACGGGCGGCATCCCCTGCACCACGATCTCGGCGTCTGGGGGCGACAGCGGCTCGCCGGTGTACACCGCGCCCCGCGCCGACGGAACCGTCCGCGCCGTCGGCATCGCCGTGCTCGTCTTCGGGCCGTTTCAGAGCATGTGCTTCGAGCCGATCGGGCCGGTGCTCCGGGGGCTCGATGCGACGCTTGTCACGCAGTGACAGGCTAAAGCGGATGGCGACGATCGACGAGTTCCTGATCGCGGAGCGCAGCTACGGCGACGACGAGTCCAAGCTCTCGGTCGGGCTGGCCAACATCCGCGCCGAGGTGCCGGACGTCGAGGCCAACAAGGACAAGATCCTGCGCGCGCTGCGCATCTTCAAGGAACGCGGCGTGAACATCGCGGTGTTCCCCGAGTTCTGCCTGACGGGGTACTTCTGGGACGAGCGCGAGGACGTCCTGGTTCATATGAACGCCGCGCTGGCAGAGGGCCACGCCGGCTGGATCGAGCGCGAGCTGCAGCCGCTCATCGGCGACGGGCTCGAGGCGATCGTGCTCAACGGCCTCACCGCGGGCAGAAAGCACGACTGCTTTCTGAACCGCACGTTCGTCGTCGGGCGCCACGACGACTACCTCGCCGACGAGAACTCGTACGACAAGGTCTTCATCCCGGGGATCGAGAAGGACTACACCGAGAGCGGCCGCGACGACCGGCTCGTGCTGCAGACCCGCCACGGCCGGCTCGGCTTCACCACCTGTTACGACTACCTCTTCAGCGAGTTGCTGCGCGAGTACTCGATGGTGGAGAAGGTGGACGCCATCGTGCAGATCGCGTCCTGGCGGGCGGCGGGCCGTCGTGACTACGCGGCCATGAACGTGCGCACCGATCACTACTACGGCGAGCTGTGGAACTCCGTGATGGCCTCCTCCTCGGCCACGAACCAGGTCTGGACGATCGCGTGCAACGCCGTCGGCAGCCACGCGGTGTCGGGGGTCTCGTTCTGGGGCGGTTCGGGCATCTGGGCGCCGTCGGGGATCTGCCTCGTCCAGGCTTCGCATGTCAACGAGGAGCTCGTGATCGTGCACAACGTCGACATCGATGGCGCGCAGGACGCCGAGAAGGACGACTTCGACTACGCCTTCGACTTCAAGCAGGTCTACCGTCCGATGCGCGACGGCGGCACGTTCACCCGCGACGTCTGACCACGGCCTCGGGCGCGCGGCCGCCCGGCGCCTGGTGCTCGTCGACCCACGCGTCGATCGTGCGCCACCAGCCGAACAGCCAGTCGATCTGCTCGTCCTGGCCGCTGGGCACGTCCTTGGCGCACACGAGCCACAGACGCATCTCGATGTCCTGCGCGGTCGTGAGCTGGCTCCAGGCATCGCGCAGCCCGGTGGGCACGCCGACGTGCCCGAGGAAGATCACGTCGGCGCGCGGTGCGGCCTCGATCGCCGCGAGCGCCCCGCCCGGCCGCGGCGCGGCGACGTGGCGCATCTCCCGCGCCCACGCGGCCTCCTCCGCGTGCCCGGCGCGCTCGAGGCGCTCGATGCCGCGCTGTCGCCGGCGGTGCGAGAAGTTGCCGCCCTCGGGGAAGATGAGCAGCGCGTCGTCGTCGCCGAGGTCGCTGGCCATCGTGGCGATCTCACGCTCGGTGTCGCCGCCGCGCGGGTCGACGAAGCGGTTGGGCAGGCGGTGGCCGAGCATGTCGATGAGCGGGTCGAGTCGCAGTGCCTCGTGCAGGACGATGCGCGGGTTGCGGCCGTAGCGGCACAGCAGCGCGTGCAGGACGAGCAGCGAGTCGCCCTCGCCGGCGTGGCGGCTGAGCACGACGACCGGCGTTCGCCGCGCCGACAGCGCTCGCCCGGCGTCCTGCGCCCCGGTGATGCGCACGTCGACGCGCGCGACCCGGGTCATCGTCCGATACAGACCGGAGACGAACCAGCGCAGGACGGCGTAGTGCGCGCGCTGCATGCCGGGCGAGCTGACGTTGCGGCCCAGGCCGCCCGCGAGCCAGAGCCCGGCGCACGCGAACGTGCAGGTCAGGTGGCGGAGGGCGTAGTCGACGGCGACCGCCAGGGCGCGCAGCGCGCGGGTGCCGCCCGCCAGTGGCGCCATGAGGACCGCGATGAGGCCGAGCAGCGGCGAGAGCACGAGGAGCACCGCCTCCACGAGGAGGATGAGCGGCGCGACGACCAGGCGGCGGGCGAGCTTCGGCACAGGCGCTACCCGCTGCCGAGGCCGTGCTCTGCGAGGTACTCCGCCGATGCCGCATGCGCGCGGGCGATGCGCTCGCGGACGTCCGGCATGCTGCGATAGCGAAACTGCGAGCGATCGGTGTAGCGCGGCGGGTCGCGCTGCCCGGTCAGCAGGACGTGCACGTCGACGTGGGCGGGAACCGCGGCGACGTCGCCGACGAAGCGGTGACGGCGCGCGATCTCGAATGCCACGAGCGCGACCTCCCACGGCGAGCGCGGCGGGTCCAGCGGGCGGTCGAGGCGCCCGACGTGCAGCACGAAGATCTGCTCGGCGCCCAGGGCGATCGCGCGGCCCAGCGGGATGCTGTTGACGATGCCGCCGTCGAGGAAGTGCTCGCCGTCGATCTGCACGGGCGGCAGCAGGCCCGGGACGGCGGCCGAGGCGAGCACGGCGTCGATGATCGGCCCGTCGGCGAACCAGTGCTCGCTGGCGCGCTCGATGCTCGCCGCCACGCACTGGAACGGCACCGCGAGATCCTCGATCCGGCTGACCGGGAGCAGCTCGCCGAGCAGCATGCGCAGCGACCCGTTGCCGTGCAGGTGCGTGCGGGTGCGCGCGAGCGTCGCCAGGCGCCGGACGACCGACCCGTCGAAGATCCGGCTGCGGTCGATGTCCGACCAGGCGGCGACGAGCCGCTCGGCCCCGTCCGGTGTCGGGTCCGCGGCGATCGCCACGCCGTTGATCGCCCCGACCGACGTGCCGAGCACGAGGTCCGGCACGATCGCGCGCTCGGTCAGCGCGCGCAGCATGCCCACCTCGTGGGCGCCCAACGGACCGCCGCCGCCTCCGAGGACGAAGGCCACGCGGCCACCGAAACCCATCGGGCCGTCCGTACCCTGCAACCGGCGGCGGCAGTCGGGCTATGGCGACGTGGCGGCGACTGCCCTCCCTGGCTTGCGCGCTGGCTAGACTGGACGGCGAGTCGCGCGTCCCGCAATCTCGGGACCGTCCGCGAGCCCGCCCGATCGGCGCGCCATCGACGGCTCATATCTCACAACGAGGGAGCCCCGCAATGGCCTCAAGCGGCAAGAAGAAGACGACGATGGCGAAGCTCAACCGCGAGGCCAAGATGCGCGAGCGCCGGATGGACAAGGCGGCCCGCAAGGACGCTCGCAAGCAGCTGGCGGCAGACGTGCGCGACGGCATCGTGCCCGCGCCCGACGACGATCACCGGCTGCTCGGAGACGAGGCCGACTCCGGCGCCGTCGCCACCGCCCGCGGCGACCGGAGCTGATCCCCTCTCGCCACCGCGCGCGTGTCCGATCACGTCTCGTGGGGGCGGAAGTCTCCGAAGGTCCAGTGGACGTTGTAGCCGCCGTACGTGCCGGCCGGCCCGGCCCGCAGGTCCGGCAGCACCTCCTCGAGCATGAGCTCCTCGATGAGCGCCGAGCGCAGGTCGAAGTCCTCGATCTCGGGCAGGTACTCCTCCTGATTTGACGGCACGAGCAGCGTGTCGAGCGTCTCGCGCACGACGATCTCGTGCGTCTGCGTCGTCACCTCTCCGGTGAAGTGGCCGCGCAGGGCGTCGCCCACCTCCTCGCCGGTATGCGGCTTGGGGAGGATGCGCTTGTTCGCGCGCGCGTCGTCGATGAGCGGCCCGCCGCGCTGCGCGCGCAACCGGGCGGCCGCGATCGCATCGCGCTGCAGCGGGCTCGCCGGCTCGATTTCGCCGAGCAGCAGCTTCTTCCAGTGTGCGCGCACGAGCCGGTTGGGATGGTGAAACGGCACGGCGTAGGGGCCCGGGATGCCGAGGTCGGGCGCGTTCCACAGCAGCCGTCCGCCCGGGGCGGTGATGCCGGCCAGCGACTCCGCGACCCGCTCGAGCGCCTTGGGCGGGATGAGGTGGAAGACCATGCTCGAGATGACCACGTCCATCCGCACGCCGCCGGTGACGTCGCTGAGCGGGCGAAACCGTCCGTCGGCGCCGATCAGCGAGTGGCACTGCGTCCACGACGACTCCTGCACGAGCGCGTGACCCTGCGCGAACCAGCTCGACGGGATGTCGACGAGGTGCAGCTCGAAGCCGACGCCGCGCCGTGCGAGGCGCTGCTCGAAGCCGCGCTCGCGGCAGGCCTTGAGCATCTCGATCGCGGCCAGCGCGGTGCCGGTGCCGTAGTCGAGCACGCGCAGGACCTCGCCGCGCGGCAGCCGCTCGACGCGCTCCTCGAGCGTGTCCATCGTCTGCGTGACGAGCTGGCTCGTCGACGCCGAGGCCCACAGGCGCGGGTGGCGCAGGTCGCCGTGGTCGAAGACGAGCTCGTGCAATCCGCGGCCGTCGCGCAGGTCGGTGCCGGGCGCGGGGCTCCAGCTGTCGCGCCGCGGGGCGTCGCGATCGCCGCGCGCGATCAGGGTCCCCGAGCGGTCGCCGAGCATGTGGTTGAGGCTGACCGCGACGAATGGCCGCGTCGTCGGGTAGCGCCGCTCGCCGGTCGCCGCCTGGCGCAGCCCGGCGCGGCGGGCGGCGGCGATGAACGCCGGCCGTTCGACCGGATACTGGCCCGAGTAGCCGTTGTAGGCGTCGAAGGCGAGGCTGTGCAGCGCGCCGAGGTGGCGCGCCGTGACGGCTGGGGAGACGCAGTGCGCCTCGAGCACGAGCACGCCGTGGCGCGCGACGTGCGGCGCCCAGCGCGCGAGGTGCGCGCTGAGATCCGCCTCGACGTCGGCCCCCGCCAGCGCCGAGCCGTCGTCGGCGATGTAGGCGCCGCTGGACATGTTCGCGCCGCCGTCGGGCGCGTGACCGCCGCTGTAGCGCCGCTCATGGTCAACGAACGCGTGCACGTGCAGCGCGTCCTCGATCGGCAGACCGTGCGCGTGGAGCACGTCGCGCACCGCCGTGGGATCGCCGGTGTCGCAGCGCAGCACGAGCCCGTCGATGCCGGCGGAGGCGAGCGCCACCCGGGCCCGGCCGACCGCGGCCTGGCTGCGGTCGATGCCGACCATCCGCAGCGGGCGCTCGTCGAGGTGGCGGCCGCGCAGCGTCCTGCCCCGGACGAGCTCGTGCATGTGCACGAGCCAGCGGCCGTCGTCGCAGCCGGTCAGGACGACGAAGCGCGGCTGGTCGGCGAGCGGCTCGCGGTCGAAGATGCTCGCGATGATCGGGTCGGCGTCGGCGAAGTAGCGCCCGTGGGCGACCGAGCTGGCGCGCAGATGCGTCTCGTGCTGAATGTGCCACTCGCCTTCCGCGTCGTCGTGGCGGGGCGCGTACGTCGCCGTCAGCTCGCCGCGGTACAGATCGGGCAGCCGGGCGAACATCGGCAGGTAGGAGCCGACGAGGCCGAGATGGGCGACGAAGTCCAGGCCGTGGCGGCCGGCGTCGGTCCAGGCGCCGGTGGGGTCGGTCCAGCCGAGCGTGGCCAGCAGGCGCCCGGCCTGCTCGCCGCTGTCCCCGGCCGGCAGCACGGGGCCGGTGGCGCCGTCGCGGTCGAGGCCGCCGGTGGCGTCGAGCCACAGCAGGACGGGGGACGCGAGGGCGCCGTCGAGCTGCGCGGTGACCTGCTCGCGCAGCTCCGGATCGAGATCGTCGAGCTCCCAGCGCGCGGCGGCCGCGTCCACGAGGTTTGCGAAACGCTCCGCGCGCTCACCCTGCCAGGGCTCGGTCCAGCTCGCGGGCTCGTTGTCGGTGAACGTCGCGAGGAGGTCGCCCAGCGCGATGAAGTGGGCGTGGTGGCGCGCGACGGCGCGCCCGGCATCCGTCCAGCGGATCCTCGTGCGCTCGGCCGCGAGGTCGGGGCTCTCCTGCAGCCAGCCCGCCTGGGCGAGCGTGCGCAGGCCGACGCGCAGCTGGCCGAAGGCGGTCTTCGTCAGTCCTGGGCGCAGCTGTGCGACCGTCGCCTCGCGCTCGAGCGAAGCCTTCAGCAACCCGATCGCGTCGAGGCCGCGCAGCGTTGCCGACAGCACCATCCCGTCCTGAAACAGGAAGCTCAATCGCCGCAGGACTTCCCTGCCGACACCGCGATCCGTGAGCGTCACGCGCACATCCTCCCCGATCGGGGGCTGCGACGCCGCGGCGGCGGGCGGCGCGCGGCGGCCGACCGTCAGCGGCGCTGCGCCGGCCGCGCGCCGAGTTCCGGCGCGAGCGGGCGGATCTCGCGCGCAGGCGACCCGGCGTACAGAAAGCCACCGGGGTACTCGCCCGCGCGCACGAGCGAGGAGCCGCCGAGCATGCCGTTGGGCCCCATCCGCACCCCGCGCAGCAGCAGCGAGTTCGCGCCCAGGAACGTGTTCGTGCCGACGATCACGGGTTCGATCGCGACCGGCTGCTCGTAGTTCGTCACCTGGCTGCCGTCGTGGCGGTGGTCGGAGTCGAAGATGCTGACGCGCTCCCCCGCCGCGGAGTCGTCGCCCATCTGCACGCGCTCGAGCGCGTGCAGCGCCACCTGCGCGCCGAACTGCACGCGCTCGCCGAGGACGATCTCGCCGCCGTGCATCGCGTCGAGCAGGCAGTAGTCGCGGATCGTGCTGTCGCTGCCGATGCGCACCGTGCCGCCGCGCAGCTGGATCCGGGTGCCGGCGCGAAAGGTGACGCGGTCGCCGAGGTCGAACGTGTTGTCGGCGGCGGCCCACACGTCGAGGATCTGGCGACGGCCGAGCTGCACGTGCTCGCCGAGGCGGATGGTGAGCGTCCCCGCCTTGCCCCCGTAGGGGTGGATCTCGACGTCGGGCAGCTCGTAGAAGTGCGCGCCGTGGGGCGCCTGCAGGTCCAGGCGGCCGCCGGCGCGGCGCAGGCGGGCATCCAGGCGCCGCGCCCACAGCTCGAAGCGGGCGCGCTCGGTCTTCAGGCGCGCGCCGCGGGCGGCGGATCGCAGGGGGGAGCGGCTCACGCGCGCATCATGGCAACGCACGCTCCGGAGGCGCCTCGCGCACGATCCCGCTGCCGGCGGCGGTGGCGTCGGGGGCGGCGGGCGCGGTGGCGCTGGCTGTGACGGCGGGCGCGCCCGGCCCAGGCCGGCGTTCGCCGAAGGCCCAGCGCACGCGGCGGTCGAGGAACGGCTGCTCGACGAAGCGCCACGACAGCGCCGACAGGCCGACGATGGCCGGCAGGCCGATCGTGATCATCGCGATGACGAGCGTCGTGGTCCCGGCGTCCGCGCCGACGAGGTTGACGACCTCGAAGAGGATCCAGACGTGGATCAGGTAGATCGCGTACGAGCGCGCGCCGAGGTACTTGATCGGCCGGTTGTCGAGCCACCGGGGCGCGCGGTCGGTGCCCAGCTGCCAGACGAGCACGGCGGCGAGCGCGGCGCCCGCGCAGACGGCGGCCATCAGCGCGCGGCGGCCGAGCGCGCCGTGCAGCGCCGTCGTCTCGACGGCATAGTCCCAGTTGGCGTACAGCGCCCAGGCGAGGCCCGTCACGGCGGCGAGCGCGTACGCCAGCCGCTTGGCTTCTTTCGGGTTGGCGCGCAGGCGCGGCGCGACGAGCGGCTCCGCGGCGGCGAGCATGATGCCGGGGACGAACGCGTAGAGGATGAAGGGCGGGCTCGTGAGGACCGCGAAGTCGTCGCTGCCCTGGCGCAGGTAGATGCTCACGAGCCCGGCGCCGCCGATCGCCGCGAGCGCCGCATACGCGCGAGCTCGCGGCGCGGCGATCCGGCCGCCGAGGCGGTAGCCGACGAGGGCGGCGACCGGGAGCAGGAGGTAGAAGGCGGCCTCGGCGTTCAGCGACCAGGCCTGGCCGTAGGGCAGCGTCACCGAGCCGCCGGTGTAGCTCTGGGTGAAGGTGAAGATCGACAGCACCTGCCACCACTCCGACCGCGGCGCGCTACCCGACGGATTGTCCGGCGTGGGGCTGATCGCGCCGTCAAGGCCGAAGCGCAGCACGACGATCGCCGCGACGACGTAGAACGCCGGCACGATGCGCAGCGCGCGGTTGCGCCCGAAGCGCCGAACCGACGGCCGCTTCGTGTCGAGGATGTACGAACGCACGAACGGGCGCGCGATGAAGTAGCCCGACAGCGCGAAGAACAGCCCGAGCCCCAGGTCGAGGCGGCCGACGAGCTCCTTCGCCCAGCCGTAGTTCTCGAACGCCTGGCCGGGATCGGCGTTTACGAAGACGTGGCCGAAGAAGATCATCAGCGCCGCGATCGCCCGCAGGCCGTCGCCGCCGAGCAGGACGCCGATCAGCCCGTCGCCGAGCGCCGGCTGCTGGCCGGCGCGGTCATCCGTGGCCGTGTCGTCTGCCATGCGCTCGCAAGCCTGCCACATCCTGTACTAGCCTCAGCCGAGACGCCGCCGCGCGCCCGCCTAGCTCAATTGGCAGAGCACTTGATTTGTAATCAAGAGGTTGCCGGTTCGATTC
>JAHWJM010000429.1 GCA_019348435.1 Actinomycetota bacterium | reverse complement strand
AGCGCCTGACCAAGCGCTACGGGGAGACGCTCGCCGTCGACGATCTCTCCTTCACGGTCGACGCCGGGCGGGTGACGGGGTTTCTCGGCCCCAACGGCTCGGGCAAGTCGACGACGCTGCGCGCGCTGCTCGGGCTCATCCGGCCGACGAGCGGGACCGCGCTGGTCATGGGCCAGCCCTTCCACCAGCTGCCCGACCCGATCCGCTGCGTAGGCGCCGCGCTCGACGCCCACGACGTGCACCCCGGCCGCTCCGGGCGCGCGCACCTGCGCACGATCGCGGCCGCCGCCGGGATCCCGAACTCGCGCGTCGACGAGGTGCTCGACATGGTCGAGCTGACGCCGGCCCGCGACCGCCGCGTGAAGGGCTACTCGATGGGGATGCGCCAGCGCCTCGCGCTCGGCGCGGCCCTGCTCGGCGACCCGAAGATCCTCATGCTCGACGAGCCGGCGAACGGCCTCGATCCGCAGGGCATGCGCTGGCTGCGCGACATCCTCGTATCGCTCGCCTCCGAGGGCCGCGCGGTGCTCATCTCCAGCCACGTGCTCTCCGAGGTCGAGCAGACCGTCGACAGCGTCGTCGTCATCGGTGCTGGGCGCCTCGTCATGCAGGGCACGCTGGCAGACCTCGTCAAGGGCGACCGCCGGCCGATCCTCGTGCGCTCGCCGCGCCTCGACGAGCTGCGCGAGCTGCTCGAGGAGCAGGGCGCCACCGTCAGCACCGACGGGCGGCCCGACACGATGATCGTGCACCGCTCCTCGCTGGAGGCGATCGGGACGCTGGCGGCCGACTTCGGCATTGCGCTCTTCGAGCTCACCCACGAGCGCGCGACGCTCGAGGACCGCTTCCTCGAGCTCACCGGCGAGAAGGGCAACGTGCGATGAACGTGCTGAAGTCCGAGTGGCTGAAGCTCGTCTCGGTGCGCACGACGTGGACGCTGCTGGGCACGATGATCCTGCTCGAGGGGCTGACGGCGGGGCTCGTCACCGGCCTGAGCGACATCGACGACCTCCGCGACCGCTCCGTCGCGACGCTGGCGATCGGAACGCACCTGGCGATCGTGTTCATGTTCACGCTCGGGGCCCTGCTGTCGACGAACGAGTACCGCCACGGCACAGCCAGCTCGACGTTCGTCGTGACGCCCAAGCGCGAGCGCGTCGTCGCCGCCAAGCTCGTCGTCGGGCTCACGGTGGGGATCGTCGGGGCGCTGCTCTACATCGCCGTGAACGCGGGGCTCGGGCTGTCGATCCTGTCCTCGCGCGGCATCGACGTCGACTCCGACACAGCGGTCAACACGTACCTCGGCGTCGGCACCGGGCTCGTGCTCGGCTGCCTCTTCGGCGTCGCGCTCGGCGCCGTGCTGCGCAACCAGATCCTGACGGTCGTGACGGGAATGGTGCTCTTCCTGCTCGCCGGCACCGCCGCGCTGTTCATCGGCAACGACGTCGGCCAGTTCTTCCCCGGTGAGGCGCTGCTGGCGCTGAACGGAACGCCGGGCGCCGACGAGACGCTGCTCAGCCAGACGGAGGGCGGGCTCGTGCTCGCCGGCTATTGCGTGCTGCTCGGTGCGGCGGGGATGTGGCTCACCCGCGAGCGCGAGGTGCTGTAGGAGCGGGCAACACGACGGCGATCGGTGGCCGAATAGGCCGGGGCCGCACCGGACGTCGGGGGTATCACGCGAGCTCCCCCCACGAAAGGAGAACCGCATGAGCACGATCGAGCAGTCGATCGACGTCAACGCGCCGATCAACACGGTCTACAACCAGTGGACGCAGTTCGAGGAGTTTCCCCGCTTCATGGACGGCGTCGACGAGGTTCGCCAGCTCGACGACACCCACCTGCACTGGGTGGCGAGCTTCGGCGGGTCGCGCCACGAGTGGGACGCCGAGATCACCGAGCAGCTGCCGGACGAGCGGATCGCCTGGCGCAACACCGACGGCAAGGACAACGCGGGCGTCGTGACGTTCCACCGCATCGATGACGAGACCACGCGGGTCATGGTGCAGATGGACTTCGTGCCGGAGGGCATCAAGGAGAAGATCGGCGATGCGATCGGTGCGCCCGAGCGTCGCGTCGAGGGTGACCTCGAGCGCTTCAAGGAGCTCATCGAGACGCGTGGCGTCGAGAGCGGCGCCTGGCGTGGCGAGGTGTCTCAGCGCTGACCGAGCGGCCGCCGCGGCGGCGGTCGGAGTACAGCGCCGGCCGGCTGTCGCGGTCAGCCGCCGCGCGCGGCGAGGACGTTCGCGAGCCAGTGCAGCTGCGCGTCGTGTTGGTTGTCGTGGATGCACCACGCGCGGACGGCCTCGCCGTAGCGCCTCGAGCTCCGGATGGCGCGCCAGATGCTCGTCGGCCGTGCGGCGAATGGTTCGCGTCCAGCGCGAGTACGTCGCCACACCCATCACGTCGGCCGTCAGCAGCGGCGCGCGCGGCGCGGGTTCTGACGCACCCGGTGCGATATCCGCACTCGGCGCGTCACGACCGCGAGGGGCGGCCGCCTCGTGACGCGCGAGGTGCGACCTAGCGGTTGGCCTCGCGCAGGGCGCGGTCCATGTCGCGCCGGGTCTCGCGCTCCTTGATCGACTCGCGCTTGTCGAAGCGATCCTTGCCCTTGGCGAGCGCGATCTC
>JAHWJM010000428.1 GCA_019348435.1 Actinomycetota bacterium | reverse complement strand
GACCCGCGGCTACACGCCGAGCGTGTTCGCGCTGCTGCCCCGCCTGCTGGAGCGCTCCGGAACCAGCGCGTGCGGCTCGATCACCGGGCTGTACACGGTGCTGGTCGACGGCGACGACTTCAACGAGCCGATCGCCGATGCGGTGCGGTCGATCCTCGACGGCCACGTCGTGCTGACCCGCGAGCTGGCGCACCGCGGCCACTACCCGGCGATCGACGTGCTGGCCAGCGTCTCGCGGCTGACCAACGAGATCGCGCCGCAGCCGGTGCGCGAGGCGGGCCGGGTGGTGCGGCGGCTGCTGGCGGCGTATCGCGACAAGGAGGACCTGATCGCGATCGGCGCCTACCAGGCCGGCAGCGATCCCGACGCCGACCGCGCGATCGCCAAGCGGGCCGAGATCGAGACGTTCCTCGTCCAGGGAGCGTCGGAGCCCAGCTCGCTGCACGGCGCCGATGCGGCCCTCTGCGAGCTTGCGGGCGACGCCGAGCAGGCGCACGCGCAGCTGCCGGTGCCCGCGGAGGTGCCGCTCGCGCCCCTGCCGACCGGTCCGAGCGCGCTGCCGCCGCTGCACCTTGCCGTCTGATCGCGGTCGGCCTTCAGCTTTCGCGCCATCCTGCCGATTGACCTGATCACGTGAGCGACACGATCGACCAGCCGCCGCCGGACGAGGCGCCCGCCGCAGGGGGGCGCCGCCACCGCGTGCGCGAGATCGACTTCCGCCGGCCGTCGAAGTTCGCGCGCGAGCAGGTGCGCCGCGTCGAGCACACGCACCGCGCGTTCTGCCGCTCGGCCTCCAGCCGGCTGGGCACCGAGCTGCGCACCGACGTCGGCCTGCGGGTGAGCCGCACCGATCAGCTGCCCTATTCGACGGTGATGGTCGACGAGGTGCCGCCGGCCGCGCTCGTGGCGGTCCTCGAGCTGCGCCCGCTGGGCACGCAGGCCGTGCTCGTCCTCGAGCTGCCGCTGGCCTTCCGCCTCGTCGAGCGCCTGCTGGGCGGCGGCGACGCGGTGAGCGACGAGACACGCGACGGGCTGACCGACGTGGAGCTGGCCGTCGCGCGCCGGGCGCTGCAGAGCATCGTCGAGCCGCTGTCGACGACGTGGCTGGACCTCGCCGGCGTCGAGCTCGCGCTGAGCGCGACCTCGGCGACCCCGACGACGGTGCAGATCGTCCCGCCCAGCGAGCCGACGCTCGTGATCGTGATCGAGGCCGAGCTCGACGGCGTGCGCTCGCCGATCCGGCTGTGCGTGCCCTACCGCTCGATCGCCGCCGTGACCGATCGCCTCGACCACGGCGAGTACGGCCACGACGTGGCGGCGGCGGCGCACGACGGCGCCGCGCGGATGGCCGTCGCGGGCGTCGAGCTCGAGCTGCGCGCCGAGGTCGGAGCGGTCGAGATGACCCTCGACGAGGTGCTGCGCCTGCGCGCCGGCGACGTCGTGCGCCTGAAGCGGCCCGCCGACCAGGGAGTCGTGGTCTGCATCGGCGACCAGCCGATGCACGTCGCCGATCCCGGTCGCAATCGCAACCGGCGGGCGGTGCGCATCAAGCGGCGGTGGCAGCCGTGAGCGCCGCCGCTGCACGCGGGCAGGCGGCGCCGAACGATGTGCCGGCGCTCGCCGGCGTGGCGGTGCGCGTCTCGGCCGAGATCGGCCGCGCACGGCTGCTCGCCGACCGCGTCGTGAACCTCGGGCCCGGCACCGTGGTCGAGCTCGACCGCGGCGCCGACGACCTGGCGGAGCTGTACGTCAACGGCCGGCGCTTCGGCGCGGGGCGGCTGATCCTCGTGGACGGCGAGTGGGCGCTGCGGATCGAGTGGGTGTCGGGCACCGGCGCCGTCGAATCTGCGTCCAGCGGCTCTTCAGCAACCTGAAGCGCGGCCGACTACCTCGTCCGTGAACCGTCCGTTCGTCTTCCGCCTCGAGCGGGTGCGCCGCGTCCGCGAGCGCGCCGAGGAGCTCGCCCAGCAGGAGCTCGCCTCCTCGCTGCAGTCCCACCGCCACGGCGAGGCCGCGCTCGGCGCGGCCAGCTCGCGGCTCGACGACGCGCGCCGGACGCACCCGCTGCGGGCGCGCGAGTCCGGGGTCGCGGGCGCCGACCTGCGCGCCGCCCAGGCGTATCTCGAGCGGCTCGCGGCGCAGCGCCGCCACGCCGCTCAGGAACTCGACGACCGCAGCGCGGAGGTGCAGGCACGGCGCGACGCGCTGCGCGAGGCCGCCCGCGAGCTCGAGGTGCTCGAGCGCCTGCGCGAGCGCCGGCGCGGCGAGCACACGCGCAACAGCGAGCGACTCAGCGCCGTCGCACTCGACGAGGTCGCGCTCGTGGCCCACGCCCGCAAGGCGAGCAGATGAGCGCCATGGTCGCCGCACTGGCGCGGATCGACGAGATCCGCGCGATGATCGCGCCCGGCTCCGCGCCCCCGGCGGCGGAGGGGTAGCCGTGCGTGCTCACCGTCCAGACGGGCTCCCCCCTCTCCACCACGCGCCCGGCCAGCCCCGCCCCGGGCGCGCCGCGCAGCGTCTGGCGGAGCGACGCGAAGCGGTCCGGCCGCGGCAGGTGCCAGAGCTCCGCCGACGCGAGCGTCCCCTCCTCGTCCAGCAGCAGGGCGTGCCCCAGCGGCCAGCC
>JAHWJM010000427.1 GCA_019348435.1 Actinomycetota bacterium | reverse complement strand
CAGCCGTCGTAGATCGAGAACAGGTGCCCGCCCGAGAGCGTGAAGAGCTTCGTGATCCCGTGCGCCTTGAGGCGCCGGGCGACGAGGTGCCCGCCGACGAAGCGGCGCGTCTCGTTCGACGATTCGGTCGCCATCGCGGGGCGACCCTAGCAATGAACAGCCCCGTTCACACGAAGGCGGGCCCGTCCTCGTGTCGCCGCTTGCGATCGACGCGACGGCGCGCCGACGCTCAGCCGGCCGCGCGCGCTGCCGCGGCCTCGTGCAGTCGGTCTTCGCCGCAGAAGAGCGTCCGCCCGACGCGCAGCGCCGGCAGCCGCGAAGCGCCCGCTGCCAGCAGCATTCGCCCGGCCTCCTCGATCGGCCCGTCGCGGCCGACGTCGCCCGCGGCGGCAAGCGTCTCGCCAAGCCCGATCCCGGCGGCAGCCGCCGCCTCGGCGAGGATCTCCGGGTCGTCGACGTCGAAGCCGCCGCAGAACGCCAGCCGCGACGCCGCCAGCACGAACGCCGCCCCGCAGCCCCGTTCGGCGGCGAGCGACGCGACGCGCATCGCGCCGCGCACGGCCGGCGGCCGCTCCTCGGGCCACACGAACGGCAGCCCGAGCAGCAGTGCGCGCTCGCGGACGTCGCGCATCCCCTGCTCGGTGAGCTCGGCGGCATGCAGCGCGTCGGCCGACGCGGGCACCCACTCCAGCCGCGCGAACAGCCGATCGGCGCGCTCGGCGGCGAGATACGTGTAGGGCGACGCGAGATCGAAGAACAGTGTCGCGCGAGGCGGCGCCACGCGTCCCGAGGCGCCCCTGCTGCGGCGCGCGAGGCGGTGGCCTTCGAGCGAGGTGACGGTGCCCATCACCAGAGATAACGCACGCGTGGGCCGAAACCTGCGGGAACCTTGCACGAGATTTGGGACCGAAAGGGTGCATGAACAGCACCGCGGCCTTCCGGTGCGTCGATCTACGACTAAGGTGCGGGACGGGTCGGGGAAGCGCCGTGCTGCCCCCCGCCGCCCAAACCGATGCCCGCCACTCCACCCCCGAAGCGCCATCCCTATCACCAGTGGGCGCCCGACGCCCGCGCGCTCGACCTCGTCGGGGACAAGTGGACGCTGCTCATCGTGCGCGATCTGGCCGCCGGTCCGCGGCGGTTCGTCGAGCTGCAGCGTGTCCTGCCCGGAATCTCCACCGAGCAGCTGCGCTCGCGCCTGAACCGGATGGTCGCCGACGGGCTGCTGACCCGCCAGCGCTACCGCGAGGTCCCACCGCGCGTCGACTACGAGTTGACGCAGCGCTCGCGCGAGCTGCTGCCGGTCCTCGGTGCGCTCGCCCGCTGGGGCTATGACTGGGCCTGGACCGCGCCGCGCGCGGGCGAGGCGATCGACATCGGCGCGATCCTGCGGATCGCCCCCGGCCTCGTCGACGCCCCCGCCTCGCTGACGGGCACCGCCGAGCTCGTCGTCAGCCGCCCCGACGGCTCGGACCGCCACTACGCGATCAGCCTGACGCGCGGCGAGACGACGATCTCCGAGGGGGCAGCGCCCGACGCCGGCGCGCGCATCCGCGGCAGCGAGGCCGACTGGATCGACGCGGTCGGGCCCGATGCCGAACGCGACGCGCTCAGCATCGAGGGCGACGAGCGCCTCGCCAAGGTCGTGCTCGACGGCGTCTGCGCGCGCGCCGCGCGCGCCGCGCGCGCCGCGTAGTGGCGCGCGCTTCGCCTGCTCACCGCAACAGAGCGCCCGCCAGCCGGGTTAGGCTTCAGGACGCGCCCGAATCTGCCGATGAGGTCATCGGACCCCCTTGAAAGGAAGCGACCCCTCGTGAACCCCCGCTTGTTCCCCACGCTGCTCATCGCCCTCGGGCTGCTCGTCGCCGTACCGGCGTCGGCGTCGGCAGCGAAGATCAGGGTTGCCATCGGCGTCGGCGACCAGAGCCCCAGGATGTTCGACGACGCCAACTGGAAGGCGCTCAAGCTCAAGAAGACGCGCTACTTCGTCGAATGGAACGCGATCGACCAGCCCGGCCAGCTCGCGGCCGCCGACGAGTTCGTCGCCGCTGCGCGGCGGGCCGGCGTCAAGGTGTTCATGCACGTCTCGACCGACGACATCAACTCGGTCCCGCGGCGCCCGTTGCCGAGCGTCAGCCAGTACAGGGCCAAGGTCAGGGCGCTGATCGCGCGCTACAAGCCGCTCGGCGTCACCGAGTGGGGCGTCTGGAACGAGGCCAACCACAAGTCGCAGCCGACCGCGAGGAACCCCAAGCGGGCCGCGCAGTTCTACAAGAGCTTCAAGCGCATGTGCAAGAACTGCAAGATCGTCGCACTCGACGTGCTCGACCAGTCGGGCGTCGAGCGGTACATCGCCAGCTGGATGAAGGCGGCCGGGTCCTCGGGCCGGTCGGCGAGGATCATCGGGATCCACAACTACTCCCAGGTCAACCGCCGCATCACGGCCAAGAAGGCCAGCAACAGGTACCCCGGCACGGCGCGCATCATCAAGGCCGTCCGCAAGAAGAACAAGAAGGCGAAGTTCTGGTACACCGAGACCGGCGGTCTCGCGAGCTTCGGCCGCGCGTTCCGCTGCGACCTGAAGCGCCAGGCGAACCGCACGAAGTTCATGTTCGGCATGATCAAGACCTATG
>JAHWJM010000426.1 GCA_019348435.1 Actinomycetota bacterium | reverse complement strand
CGCGCGGAACCGCTTGACGACGCGGCGGCCGCGGGTGACGACGAGGCGCACGCGCGCGGCGTCGCGCAGGCGGTAGGCGATCCGCAGCGGCGTCGCCCGGCGGCCGCCGAAGACCGGGCGGGAGAGCTTGAACTGGCGCAGCAACCCGCAGGCCGCGCGCTGGTGGTGCCCCGCGCCCCGGACGACGCGGCCGCGGCCGTCGAGCACCGTGTAGCCGGTGAGGTCCGGCTCGGGGCCACGGGCCCAGCGCACGATCACGCCGCCCTCGGACGGCGATGCGCCGACCTTGACGGGGGCGGCCGGCGGGATGCGCAGCACGAAGGTCCGCTCGTCCTTGCCCTGGCCGCGCAGCCGCAGCGTCCAGGTGCCGTTGACGGCAGGGGTTCGCTTGGCGCACACGCGGGGGGCGCAGGCGGTGTCGAAGTCGTAGCGCAGCTCGCCGCCCGACGGCGACGCCTGCACGGCCACCACCTCGGCCTCCTTGGCGTCCGGCGCCTGCACGAGAACGACGACGTGATCGGCTGGGGCGTGACCGAGCCCGTGTTCTGGCTGACCGCGCGAGCACAGCCGGCGCCGGGGTACGGGCACGTCGCGGTCCGCGCGTCGGGCAAGGCGGCGGTGGACGCCGCCTGGGCGGCCGGGGTGGACGCGGGCGGGTCCGACGACGGCGCGCCGGGGCCGCGGCCGCAGTACGGCCCGCGCTACTACGCGGCGTACCTGCGCGACCCCGACGGCGTCACCATCGAGCTGTTCCAGGCCCCGCCCGGGCACGGGACCGGCGGGTGAGCGTCGAGCGCGTCCCCGTCTCGCAGCTTGCGGACCGGCTGGGCCAGCGGGTGCGGGTCTGCGGCTGGGTGGCCGGCGTGCACGACGGCGGACGCCTCGTCTGGCTGCGGGACCGCACCGGTGTGGGCCGCCTGGCGCTGGAGGGCCCGAGCCCGGGGATGACCGAGGAGGCGGCCGTCGACGCCACCGGCACCGTCGTGGCCAGCGACGACGGCGGCGTGGCCGTGGCCGTGGACGCCGTCGAGGTGGTCGGCGCCGTCCTCGCCCCGCTGCCGGTCGACGCCTCCTCGCCGCTCGACCAGCGCCTCGACTGGCGCTTCCTCGACCTGCGCCGGCGCCCCAACCTGCTCACCTTCGAGGTGCAGACCACCGCCGAGCGGGCCATGCGCCGGCTGTGGGCCGAGGACGGCTTCGTCGAGCTGCACTCGCCCAAGCTCCGCGCGCACCCCAACGCCTCCGGGCGGGAGCTGTTCACCGTCGGGTACTTCGGCGCCGACGCCTACCTGGCCCAGTCGCCGCAGTTCTACAAGCAGATGGCCATGGCCGCCGGGTTCGAGCGGGTGTTCGAGATCGGCCCGGTGTTCCGGGCCAACCCGCATGTCACCGACCGCCACGACACCGAGTTCGTCAGCGTCGACGTCGAGCTGTCGTGGATCGCCTCCTCCGAGGAGGTGATGGCCTACGAGGAACGCTGGTTGCAACAGGTGGTGGCCGAGGTGGCGGCCGAGCACGGTGACGACATCCGCCGCACCTTCGGGGTGGAGGTGGTGGTGCCCGAGGTGCCGTTCCCCCGCATCCCCCTGGAGGCGGCCCGCACCATCGTGGAGAAGGCGGGGCCGGCCCAGCCGCCGGGCGACCTCGACCCGGCGGGGGAGCGGGCCCTGGGCGAGCACGTGGCCCGTGAGCACGGCCACGAGCTGGTGTTCGTCACCGAGTACCCGGCAGCGACGCGGCCCTTCTACCACATGCGCACCGAGGACGGCTCGGGCCTGACCCGCAGCTTCGACCTGCTGTGGAAGGGTCTCGAGGTCACCACCGGCGCCCAGCGCGAGCACCGCCACGACCGAGTGGTGGGCCAGGCCCGCGACCGTGGCGTGGCCCTGGAACCCATCGACTACTACCTCGACTGCTTCCGCTTCGGGTGCCCACCCCACGGGGGGTTCGGCTTCGGCCTGACCCGGATGCTGATGTGCCTGCTCGGCCGCGGCGACGTGCGCGACGTGACCTTCCTCCACCGCGGCCGCGACCGCCTCCGCCCCTAGGGCCGGGCGGCCACCCGGTACGGTCGGTCCCGTGGCCGCCGACGACCTGTTCGCGGCAGCGGCCGAGGAGCGAGCGGCGGCGGCGGCGCCGCTGACCGGGTGGACGCGCATCGCGGTGTTTTGTTTCGCTATGCGCTGGTGCGCGTGCGCGACCGGGCGGCGGCCGAGGACGTCACCGCCCTGGCGTTCGAGCGCGCCTACCGGCGACGGGAGCGCTTCGACCCGCGCAAGGGGACCGCCCGGGCGTGGCTGTTCGCCATCGCGCGCAACGCCGCCCTCGACGAGCTGCGCCGGCGCCGGCGTTCCGCGGCGCTCCACGTCGACCCGGAGGACCTCCTCGCCGCCACGGCGGCCGAGGACGCCGCCGAGGCCGCCGAGCGCCGGGCGCTCGTGCGCGCCGCCCGGCACGGCCTGGACGCGCGCGACCGCGAGCTCCTGGCCCTGAAGTTCCACGCGGGCCTGTCCCACGAGGAGATCGCCGCGGTCCTCGGCATCTCCACGTCGAACGCCGGGACCCGCGTCCACCGTGCCCTGACGAAGCTCCGGGAGGCCTGCTCATGATCGACGACCCGACCCTCGAGGCGGAGCTGCGCGCGCTGCGCACCCC
>JAHWJM010000425.1 GCA_019348435.1 Actinomycetota bacterium | reverse complement strand
ACGGCACCGAACTCGTCACGGAGCAACGGGCGAAGCTCGCCGCGCAGATCGTGCGGTTCGTCAGCGACCCGTACGAGGAGCTCGGCGCAGCGTCTCTGCCGTAGCGGCGCAGCGCCGGCGGCTCACGTGACGGGGTCGTCGGACTCCGTCGGCGTGTTGATCCACGACATCATCGAGCGCAGCTGCTTGCCGACAGCCTCGATCTGGGACGACTTGCCCGCGTCGCGCAGCCGCTGGAAGTTCGGCTGGCCGGACTCGTACTCGTCGATCCACTCCCTGGCGAACGAGCCGTCCTGGATTTCCCCCAGAATCTCGACCATCGCCTTCTCGGATTCCCCGCCCACTACGCGCGGGCCGCGTGTGACGTCGCCGTACTCGGCGGTGTCCGAGATGCTCCACCGCTGCTTGGCGATGCCGCCCTCGTACATGAGGTCGACGATCAGCTTGAGCTCGTGCAGGCACTCGAAGTAGGCCATCTGCGGGTCGTAGCCCGCGTCGACGAGCGTTTCGAAGCCGGCTTGGACGAGCTCGGACGCGCCGCCGCAGAGGACGGCCTGCTCGCCGAAGAGGTCGGTCTCGGTCTCGTCTTTGAACGAGGTCTCGATGACGCCGCCGCGCGTGCAGCCGATGCCCTTGGCGTAGGCGAGCGCGAGCGCCTTGGCTTGCCCGGTCGCGTCCTGCTCGACGGCGACGAGCCCGGGAACACCCGAGCCCTCGAGGTACTGGCGGCGCACGAGGTGGCCGGGGCCCTTCGGCGCGACGAGCGCGACGTCGACGCCGGCCGGCGCCTGCACCTCACCGTAGTGGATCGAGAAGCCGTGGCCGAAGAGCAGCATGTTGCCCTCTGCGATGCCGTCCTTGACCTCGCCCTCGTAGACCTCGCGGTGCAGCTCGTCGGGGACGAGCATCATCACGACGTCGCCGCGGCTGGCGGCATCGGCGACGCCGACGACCTCGAGCCCGTGCTCCTCGGCCTTCGCCGCCGAGGCGGAGCCCTCACGCAGGCCTACGACGACGTCGACGCCCGAGTCCTTGAGGTTCAGCGAATGGGCGTGGCCCTGAGAGCCGTAGCCGATGATGGCGACGGTCTTGCCGGCGAGGAGGGTCAGGTCTGCGTCGTCGTCGTAGTACATGGCGCGCCATGCTACGCACCGGCCGCGGCGACGTGCGTGAGGCCCGGCAGCGACGCCGAGCCGTCATCGGCCACGTACTGCGCCAGGCGCGCGTCGACCGCGTCGCGCAGATCGTCGCGCTGGGCCGGCGTCAGCGTGCCGACCGCCTGCGCGAGGCTCGTCGAGATGTCGAGCATCGTGTCCCACCAGTCATCGAGGCTCCGATAGCGATAGACGATCGCGACCTGCTCGACGGCGACGTCCTCAAAGCCTGCGTCCTCGAGCAGCCCGACGATGCGCTGCGGGTCGCGGAAGGCGAACATGTCCGGCTCGTCGAGGTCGGGCGGGTCGATCGCTTCCATCGCGATGAGCTCGGCGGTCGGCGCCGACGCCCACGGGTTCTCCGTCGGGTCGGCCCAGGCGGCGAGCGCCAGCCGGCCGCCCGGGCGCAGGACGCGGCGCGTCTCGCGCAATGCGGTGGCCGGATCGGCGAGCAGCATGTACAGCCAGCGGGCGAGCACGCCGTCGAGGCTCGCCGTGGGCAGGTCGATCCACTCGGCGTCGATCGTGCGGAACTCGACGTTGGTGACGCCGAGCTCGGCGGCGCGGGCGCGCGCCTGGTCGACCATCTCCTCGACGACGTCGGAGCTGATCAGGGTCCCCCCCGGCTCGATCAGCTCGGCGGCGAGGAAGCCCGTGTCGCCGGGCCCCGCGGCGAGCTCGAGCACGCGATGGCCGGGCTGCGGGTCGATCGCGTCCACCATCCAGTGCGAGACGGGCTCGGCGGCGGCCTGTATGACGTCGCGATACGTGCCCCACGCGCCGGCCGCCTCGGCCCAGCGCGCGCGGCTCGTCGTCCGGTACGCCTCAGGGTCGATCGGTGCCATCAGCTGTACGCACCACCCCTGGTGAGGCGGCCTTGCGGGCGGGGCATTCAGTCCTCCAGACATCGGCGCAACAGCTTCCCTGAGACCGTTCTCGGTAGCTCCCGGGTGAATTTGAAGACCCTGGGCACCTTGTAGCCCGCGAGTCGGACACGACAATAACCGCGCAGCTCGTCGGCCGTGACGGTCTCTGCACCTCGCAGGACGACGGTCGCGACGACGCGCTCGCCCCACTCCGCGTCGACGGCGCCGTGCACCGCTGCCTCGGCGACCGCGGGATGGCTCTCGATCACGGCCTCGACCTCGGCTGGGGCAACGTTCTCGCCGCCCGTGATGATCGTGTCCCCGGCGCGCCCGGTGACCGTCAGGTGGCCGGCGGTGTCGACGAAGCCCTCGTCGCCGGTGTGCAGCCAGCCGTCGGGCGCGAGGGCCGCGGGAGCGACCGTCGGGCCCGCGACGAGGATCTCGCGGTGGGCGCCGATGCGCACGCGCGTGCAGAACAGCGGCGGCCCGCCCGTCGTCACCTGCGAGCAGGCCTCGGTCAGTCCGTATGTGCTCACCGTCGGCACGCCGGCCGCGGCGGCTCGACCGAGCAGGGCCGGCGTGATCGGCGCGCCACCGACGAGCGCCGCGCGCAGGCGCGGCGGGTGGCGCAGGCCG